>JALWSJ010000117.1:3641-25475 GCA_026993705.1 Flavobacteriales bacterium | reverse complement strand
ATGACAAATAGTAACAGTATGTATGTTCTGTACCTAATCCTAACATAAATTTCTATTTTTTTTGTTTAGGTACAAAAGTCAGTGTATTTTAATCATCTTACAAGACGTACTTCACCGTACGCTTACGGAAAACAAACTATTATATTGATGATACTTCAGGAGGTGAAATATTTTATAATAATTTGAATGTTAGCATTCCTTTTTCTAGTATGTCAAATAAAAATGTTCTCAAGGTTGAAATTAATAATGAATATATTGAAGTTGACTTCCCAAAAAATATAACCATATTCAACGTACTTTCTATAAATAAAAAAGATGGTAAATATTGGACAGCAAAATTTCAAGGTGTGAATTTTGATGAAATCCCTCATTTAGAATAACACTGCTCTCTTCAATGCTATCTCCACGCCGTACTCTCTCCACACCCAAAATAGAAAAAGCTGTCTCTTATAAGGGAAACAACTAACATACAGACAATTAAACCTTAAAACAAACAAAAGGTATATCCCCCCACCCCCACAAGAAAAGTTGTATTCACTACATTCTCATTCGTGCCTCTTTCTCATTTCGTTCATAGGTAGCTTTCCTTTCTTTTTTTTAGCTTTATTTAACGCCTACGGCAGTAATGCGAAGTTGTTTATTGTTAAGCTATAAGTAAAATCAATTCTTTTCATTTCACTCGTCGTTATTTTTGCGAACCATAGCTTGGGCTATGCTTCTTAAAAATGCCTAGATTGAAAAGAAAATAATCTAATTTTACTATTTATACCTTAACAATAAACAACTTCGCAAAAAACAAACCGCAACCAGTAATTTTTGCTCGCCTGCGTATCGGGCTTATAAAGTAGGTGCGTTGTTGGCACAATTTTGCGGTACTGCTATATAGAACTGTATCACGTAGCTTTTGAAACACATAGTGTTATTTATAAAAAAAGCACCCTAAGGTGCTTTTTTTGTGGAACTATTCTTTTTTACAAAATGAATCAATCAAATTCTACTGCTTTTCAGCAACTTTTTTCTCCGCTAATTTAACAGCGTTATAAACATTAACAATACCACCGGTATTAGATAGCGTTCCAAACTCCACTAAATCTTTTTTAGTACCACCTGGTTTAGGTGTTTTTTTCTTGCTCACATCATATACAGATTCCTTAATGATTTCTTTAATTTCAACCATCGACAAAGAAGGGTAATATGATTTTAAGACAGCAGCAGTACCACTAACCATCGGACAAGCCATACTTGTTCCTTGTATCGTTAAATATTCACTTTGAGGAACAGTAGAGTAGATTTCTAACCCAGGAGCAAAAACATCCACAATTGTATCACCGTAATTAGAAAATGAAGCAGCTAATTTTTTCTTGTATCGAGTAGAAGCACCTACTTCTAACCAATTGCTGAATTTTTTATCCATTGAGGGGTATTTCGGTGTTGGATAATTACCGCCTCGGTCATTATCTTTACTACTGTTACCGGCAGCGTGAACCAAAAGAACACCTTTGTCTTCGGCATATCTAAATGCTTTAATAACTTCCTCATCGTTTTCGCTATATCCTTTCCCGAAACTCATACTAATAATTTGAGCACCGTTATCAACAGCGTAACGAACAGCTAAGGCAATATCTTTATCTCTTTCATCTCCATTAGGTACGGCTCTTACAGGCATAATCAAAACATTGTCGGCAACACCGTTGCTTCCGATGCCGTTATTTCTTACAGCTGCAACAATTCCAGAGCAATGCGTTCCGTGTAGGGCATCAGGACCCTCTACATCATTGTTCCCGTAGTCCGTATCCGAAAAATCCGAAGGATTATCACCAATAATTTCTCTATCTTCTGTAAAGTCTTTATTATAGTGGTATTTAACACTACTTTCAAAATGTTCCAAAGCTCGGTCTAATGCTTTTTCGTTTAATCCCATAGCTTTAAATTTTATTAAAGTCTCGGCAACTTCTTTCATTTCGGGATCTTTCAACGCTTTTTTCAAATCTTTCTTAGTGTAATCCTTACCATATTTTTCACTGAAAGTATCATTTAGCTTGGTGTAGATTTCCTTCATTTGTGCAATTTGTTTCATTTGCATCGTAGCACTTGCCAACTCATCTTCAACTACTTTTTTTACTTCCAAATACTTTTCGTAATCTCTAGCATCTTCAGGAGAAATATCTTTAGCGTCTTTCCCTGCGAATTTTTTATCTAAACGTGCATAAATTCGAGTTACCTCCAATTGAGCATCGTTAGCGTTTCTTCCATCTTTACCACCAAGGAAATTCCAACCGTGTACATCATCAATGTATCCGTTTTTATCATCATCAATTCCATTGCCAGGAATTTCATCTTTGTTTGTCCAAATTACATCTTTTAAGTCTTCGTGTTCAATGTCAACACCTGAATCGATTACGGCTACAATTACCGTCTCTCCTTTTTTATTTTTTAGAATTTTTTTGTATGCTTTATCGGTTTGCATACCGCTTTTTTTACCGTTATACCAATTTAGAATTTTTTTGGAAGGTTCTTCTTGTGCTACTAAACTTCCGCTTAGTGAAAGGGCAAATATCCCGGTCAATAATTTTGATGTAATGTTCATTTTATAAAATAATTATTAATTAATCGCCTCAAATCTACTTATTTTTGATGAGTTTTAACCGGCTTAACCAAATAATATTGTTAAGGTTAAAGTGAATTAACAAATTTTAGCGAAATTGCTCGCAGATGTAATGATGTTATAAATTTGTTAAAATTGGCGTATTTTTTGTGAAGTAAATGAGAAAAGTTTCTCTTCTACAGTTAAATATTTAATCTGCAATACTATTATGAAAAAATTAATACCAACCGTTTTTGTTACTCTTCTTATGTTTTATGCACAGGCACAAAATGAGGAAGATTTATTGCGTTATTCTAATCTCAATATGCAAGGGACAGCACGTTTTGCAAGTATGGGAGGAGCTTTTGGAGCTTTAGGTGCAGAAATGTCTGTTTCGGCAACCAATCCGGCGGGGTTTGGTAGGTTTAAAAATAAGTTGAAAATGGCAACCGGAAATCTTCAAGTCAATACAATTTCAGCTTATTTAAATAATAAAGGTAAATCAGCTACCAATGAAAACTTGGCCTTAGACAATGCCGGCTTTGTTGGTGTGTATAAAAATCAGCAGGGTAAAAAGTGGTTGAAATTTCAATATGGTTTGGTATATAATAAAATGGCTGACTTTAATAAAACAATGAACATAGAAGGAACAAACAACGCTTCTTTTTCTTATGTTTTAGCTGACAGAGGGAACGGAATACAACCCGAAGATCTTTCAACTTACGATTATCATTATTCTTATATGGCGTATAACAATTATTTGATTAATCCTGTTTTCGATTCTGGTTCTGTATATTACACCACGGAAATGTATGGAGATAATATTATCCATAAACACACATTAGGATCTTCGGGTAGAGTAGGAGAGACCGATGTTACGGTTTCAGGGAATTATTTAGATAAAATATATGTAGGTATGTCGGTTGGTTTTTCTAGAATAAAATACCAACAAACAAAAACCTATTACGAACAAACAACAACTGATTCTCTTCGAATAGACCATTTCACCTTTGTTGAAAATTTACGAACAGAAGGTTCAGGACATAATGTAAAAATAGGAGCTATTTTATTACCTCAACCTTGGTTTAGAATAGGCATAGCTTACCATACTCCTACGAAGTATCGCTATATGCGAGATGATTGGAATACGGAAATTTCAACTGTGTTTAAAGGAGATTCTTCATTTTATGATAAGTCTCTGAGTTCTAATTACGTGTACTCTATGCGAACGCCGGGAAGATTAATGGCAAGTTTGGCGTATGTCAATAAAAAATACGGAGTGCTTACTCTAGAAGGTGTGTATGTAGATTATGCTTCGGCTCGATTGAATAAATATAAGTTTTCAAAAGATAACTACAACTTTAATACGGAAAATAACACAACGAGCAGGCTCTATCAAAAGTCATTAAACATAAAAGCAGGTATGGAAATAAAAATAACTCAAAATATTATGGCGAGAGCAGGGTATGCTATAAATGCCAATCCGTTTAAGAAAGAGTATAGAGAAAAAGGAAGTGCCTTGACTAAAATTTCAGGAGGTGTAGGATTTAGGATAAATGCTATATTTATTGATTTAGCCGTAATTTATTCGCATCAAAAAAGTAATTATTATATCTATGACCCTGTTTTGGTTAGTAATAGTCGACCGGAGTTGAAAACATTAAGTACTTTATTGTCTGTCGGTGCTAAATTTTAATTAGTTTTGCTCGCGTTTTTTATCCCTAATACGAAGAAGGTGATGCTCATTTCCCTCGCGTTAAGGATAGAAACGGCATCCTTTTGGGTTGTTGCACCTATGCAACCCAAAAGATATAGTGGATAGCCTGACCCATTTTTGCAAAAGATACGTTTAGCGTTAGCTATATGTGTCTTTTGCAAAAATGGGGAACGCCCAAATTATGAACTATAACTTTAAAAAACAATAATGAAAATTTCTTTTCTTTCTCTATTGGTATTGCTCACGTCTTGCAGTGCCTTATCTCAGAAAAAAGCTACCGTTAAACAGACGGCTTCAAGTAGTAAAATCGGTGTGGGAAATCTTGCTGATAAACCAAAATCATTAACCTTGGAGGATGCTGTTTTAGGCTATTATAAAGGCTTGTATCCGAAGACGTTAAGGAATTTGCAATGGGTGAAAAATACGGCGAATTATTGTTGGGTAGAGGGAGATACTTTATTTATTAAGCCTGTTCATTCTGCTAAGATGGCTTATTTTGTTACGTTGGCGGATTTAAAAGAAAAAGTAACAACCTTGAAAGGTTTTCCTTATGTGCAGTCTGTTGATGATAAAGAGTTGGTGTTCAGTACGCAAACAGCCGTAGTGTCTTACAATTATATCGACAAAACAGCAACGTACACCTCTTTTTCCGAAGGGGCGGAGAATCAAGATTTCAACCCTAAGACGAAGAATTTAGCTTTTACGGTAGAAAATAACCTTTACATTTCTCAAAATAAAAAAGTGGTAGCCGTAGCGGAAAACAAGGATAAAAATATTGTTTCAGGACAAGCTATTCATCGATTTGAGTTTGGTATTAGTAAGGGAACGTTTTGGTCGCCAAATGGAAAACGTTTGGCTTTTTATCAAAAGGACGAAACTTTTGTTGCCGATTATCCTTTGTTAAATATAAATACAACTCCAGGTTCGTTGGAGTCAATAAAGTATCCGATGGCGGGGCAAAGAAGCGAACACGCTAGAGTCGGAGTGTATAATTTGTCTAATAGTGAATTGGTTTACTTGAAAACAGGTGAGCCTTTAGATCATTTTTTAACCAATCTAACTTGGAGTCCCGATGAAAAATATATTTATTTGGCAGAGTTAAATCGCGACCAAAACCACATGCAACTCAATCAATATGATGCTGTAACAGGAGAAAAAATACAAACTCTTTTTGAAGAAAAAAATGAAAAATGGGTTGAGCCCGAACATGGTTTATATTTCTTGCCCGATAATCCCAATGTCTTTTTATGGTTAAGCGAAAAAGATGGTTATATGAATATCTATAAGTATAGTCTGACGGATAAAAAAATAGAACAAATCACGCATTTAAAATGGGAGGTTGAAGACATCATAGGATTTGATAAACGAGGAACAAAAGCCATTTTTGTGGGAACAGGAGAAGACCCGCGAGAAAAACACGCCTTTAGTGTCGATTTAAAAACCAAACAAGTACAACGAATTACCAAAGAAAGCGGTCAGCATGGGGTGTTGTATAACAAAGAAAACTTTTCTATAATCGACCGTTATTCTAATTTAGAAACACCGGGAGTAACAAAAATTAGAACCGCGTTGGCTAATAGCCGACAACCCGAAAGAGTACTCCTTAAAAGTGAAAATCCATTAAAAGAATATAAAATCGGTAACACGGAGTTTATTACATTAAAGTCGAAAGACGGTTTCGATTTGTACGGACGAATGATAAAACCAAGCAACTTCGATGCTAACAAAAAATATCCGGTATTGGTGTATGTGTATGGAGGTCCTCACGCACAATTGGTTACCAATAGTTGGTTAGGCGGAGCAAGTCTTTGGATGCACTGGATGGCAGAGCAAGGATATATTATTTTTACGTTAGACGGACGAGGTTCGGCACACAGAGGATTTGCCTTTGAAAGTGGAATCCATCGTCATTTAGGAAAATTGGAAGTAGAAGACCAACTGTTAGGCGTAGAATATTTAAAAAAACAACCTTACGTAGATGCAAGTCGAATGGCAGTGCACGGATGGAGTTTCGGTGGATTTATGACCACTTCACTAATGCTTAAAAAACCGGGGACATTCACCACAGGAGTAGCAGGAGGAGCAGTAATTGACTGGAAATGGTATGAGGTAATGTACGGCGAGCGTTATATGGATACACCGCAACAAAATCCCGAAGGATACGCCGAAGCAAGTCTATTAGATAAGGTAGAAAACCTAAACGGAAAATTGATGCTGATACACGGAACGGTGGATGATGTAGTGGTGATGCAACACAGTCTGGCACTCGTGCAGCAATGCGTTAAAAAAGGCATACAGATGGATTATTTCCCGTATCCTATGCACAAACACAACGTACGAGGACGCGACAGAGTACATTTAATGACAAAGGTATTGAATTATATTTTAGAGAATAATAAGTAAGTTTTGGGCGTTCCCTTTACGGTGTTGAAAAGCGGTTTCGTTGCACTACACCACTTTTCAACGCCGTAAAGGTCGGGCTATCACTACTCACTCTTTTGGTTTGCATATATGCAACAAACCAAAAGGAGTTCAAACACGCCGTTCTATCCCTAACGCGGAGAAAATGAGCGAGAAGAAAACGGAGTTTAGTTTTCTTAGGCGATGAAAAATTCTTTTGCATAGCCCTAGCTATGGAAAATAATTTTGAAGAAGTATAAAGGAAATAAAAACATTTTATGGTGCTCATTTTATATGCATTAGGGATACCAATCCCTAATGCTAGACAGATGGGAGTAAAGAAAAAGGAATTTAGTTTTCTTTAGATGATGAATATAGTATTGTACTTATGATAAAAGTAGTGTATCAATACAAAAGAAATTAGATAAATAGAATTAAGAAAATAAGGAAAATGGATAAATTTATAGAGGATGTAGTAGAGTGGGATGTTGTAAACTGGTCAAAAGCAATAGGTTTTTGGACGAAAAAAGTAGATGTAAAATCATCAAACTATACTTGTTTAGAGTTAGGAGGTAGGAGAGGAGGATTATCATTATGGTTGGGAAAACAAGGTAATAATGTTGTTTGTTCTGATTTAGAATCACCGGAAGCAATAGCATCGGTTTTGCATAAGAAATATGCATGTACCGAAAAAATTCAGTACGCGAGTATTGATGCAATAAATATACCTTATGAAAATCAATTCGATATTGTAGTTTTTAATCCATTTTGGGAGGTGTAAGCAGTGATAACAAGGACGCACTAAAAAAAGCTGTTATAGATGAAATCTATAAAAGTTTAAAACCGAATGGTAAATTATTGTTTGCGGAGAATTTAGAAGCCTCAAAGTTGCATAAATTTCTGAGGAAAAAATTTATCAAATGGGGAAGCAGGTGGAATTATCTAAAATATGATGAGATTGAAAGTATTTTCAGTTCTTTTGATATAGTGGATTATAAAACAGTTGGTTTTTTGGGAGCGTTTGGAAGAACTGAAAAACAACGTCAATTTTTAGGGAAAATAGATTCGATTTTTGATAAATTTATCCCTGAACATAATCGTTATATTGTTTACGGAGTAGCTGAAAAGTATTAACTATTATTCTGAAGAATAGAAATTTACTTTATAGTCGATTTTTCATAATGTAAAATAAAATAAAACAAAATGGCTTGGTTTTCAAAAAAAGAAAAATTCAATTGGAAAGAAATTCACTCTTTATCGGATTGGAAAAAAATAATGGAACAATCAGAAGAGTATCCGGTAGCGGTATTTAAACATAGTACAAGATGTTCCATCAGTGTAATGGCAAAGCAACGTATCGAACGGGATTGGGATATTGAAGATAATAAATTACCGCTTTATTATTTAGATTTAATCAAGCATCGAGATGTTTCCAATGCGATAGCTCAAGATTTAGACGTAGAACACCAATCACCACAATTGATAGTGTTTCAGCAACGTAAACCTATTTATGTAAAGTCGCATAACTCGATTAATGTGAGTGGGGTTAAGGAAACGCTAGATAAATAAATCATAACAAACAAATGCAAGAACTAAAAAATAAAATAGAATCGGCTTGGGAAGATAGAAGTTTATTACAAAATTCCGATACCATAGAAGCTATAAATCAAGTAATTGAAAAAATAGATAAAGGAGAATTGCGTACAGCAGAACCGAAAGGGGAGGAGTGGCAAGTAAACGAATGGGTAAAAAAAGCCGTTGTCTTATATTTTCCTATTCGTAAAATGGAGACTATTGAGGTTGGTCCTTTTGAGTTTCACGATAAAATGGCTTTAAAAACAGGGTACAAGGAATTAGGAGTAAGAGTTGTTCCTCACGCGATAGCACGATATGGAGCATACGTTGCATCGGGAGTGATTATGATGCCTTCGTATGTAAATATTGGAGCGTATGTCGATAGCGGAACAATGGTAGATACGTGGGCTACCGTAGGTTCATGTGCTCAAATTGGAAAAAATGTACATTTAAGCGGTGGCGTTGGAATTGGAGGCGTACTTGAACCCCTACAAGCATCGCCTGTTATTGTAGAGGATGGAGCTTTTATAGGAAGTAGATGCATTATCGTAGAAGGTGTAAGAGTCGGAAAAGAAGCAGTACTTGGAGCAAACGTAGTGTTGACCAAATCGACCAAAATAATTGATGTAACAGGAGATGAACCTAAAGAATACAGAGGTTACGTTCCTCCTAGAAAAGTGGTGATTCCTGGTACTTATACCAAAAAATTTAAGGCAGGAGAATATCAAGTGCCTTGTGCCTTCATAATTGGAGAAAGAAAGGCAAGTACAGACCTTAAAACATCGTTAAACGATGCTCTTCGTGAAAACGAAGTAGCAGTTTAAGTATAACAAGATTTGAAGACCGTAATAATAGATAACTACGATTCGTTTACCTTTAATTTAGCCCGTTACATAGCAATGGTAACCGGGGAATTTCCTCATGTCGTAAGAAACGATAAATTTGAATTAAGCGAATTAGACGAGTACGATTGTATTGTATTATCTCCAGGTCCTGGTTTACCTAGTGATGCAGGCTTAACCATGGCTGCAATTAATACTTATCATCGGACAAAGAATATATTAGGTGTTTGTTTAGGACACCAGGCTTTGGGCGAGTTTTTTGGTGGGCGACTAAAACAATTATCTGTGGTTCAACATGGAGTTGATACGCCGATAAATATCATAAAAAAAGGAGGTCTTTTTAAAGGAGTGCCAAATCGAACTAAGGTCGGACGATACCATTCTTGGGCTGTTGATTCTTATAAACTGCCAAGGGAGTTACAGATTACCTCCATTACGGATGATGATATTATTATGAGTTTCAAGCATAAACTGTTACCTGTTTATGGCGTTCAGTTTCATCCGGAATCCATACTAACGGAACACGGACTTAGAATGATTGATAATTTTTATACATCAGTTTCAAAATAAAATAAGCAAAGACAGTCTAAGCTGATGTTTTCTATTATTTTTGTTTTCAATTTAAAATAAACTATGGCAATACATTGGAAAATAATAATCGGATTAGTAGCGGGAATCATTTGGGCATTTGTATCTAGTTTTTTAGGTTGGTCAGAGTTTACGTTGGATTGGATAGCACCGTTTGGAACTATCTTTATCAATTTATTGAAAATGATAGCTGTTCCTTTGGTTTTGTTTTCTATCATCAAAGGAGTTGCTGATTTAAAAGATATTGCCAAGTTAGGGAAAACAGGTATAAAAACACTTGGATTTTATTTAGTTACTACTGTTTTTGCTGTTTCATTGGGGTTAATGTTGGTTAATATTATTCAACCCGGTAA
The DNA here is from genome assembly GCA_026993705.1 of Flavobacteriales bacterium. Taxonomy (GTDB): domain Bacteria; phylum Bacteroidota; class Bacteroidia; order Flavobacteriales_D; family Parvicellaceae; genus S010-51. The sequence goes on along the minus strand of JALWSJ010000117.1, from coordinate 15,416 downwards.
GTATATGCAGGAAGAACAATTGGTCAAAAACCGTATTGAATATGAGCTTTGGTGTCAAGAAACAGGAACGGAGATAAAAGACGGTAAGCATTATTTGGAAGATACGCAATATGCATCTTATGTAGAAGAAGCTAAAAAAGATTACAAAATAAAAGAAGCTGAAATTGCAAATGATAAAAGTTTCAAAAAGAAAGAAAGTGCTTTGCAATCTAAAAAACAGTCGCGACCGTTACAAGCTTTGGTGGATGTTGTGCCTTCCAATATTTTTGTATCGTTGACCAATAACAAATTGATGTTGCAGGTCATTTTTTTTGGTATTTTCTTTGGTGTTTCATTATTGTTGATACCGCAGGAGTCCGCTCGTCCGCTGAATGCTGTTATTGGAGGTTTTAATGATGTTTTTCTTAAAATGGTGGATTTGATAATGAAGTTTGCACCATTTTTTGTCTTTGCTCTTTTGGCGGGGAAATTTTCGGAATTAGCCAAAGACGATCCTTATAAACTCATTGAGTTATTTTCTACGTTGGGGGTTTATAGTTTAGTCGTCATAATCGGTTTAGGGTTAATGATATTTGTGGTTTATCCGAGTATTTTGTTATTGGTAGCAAAAAAGAAAATTACTTACGGAGGATTTTTTAAAAGAATCAGTCCAGCTCAGTTCCTTGCTTTTTCTACGAGTTCAAGTGCAGTAACTCTTCCCGTTACGATAGAGTGCGTACGTGATAGGATAGGAGTGTCAAAAGAAATTACCAGTTTTGTGTTGCCGATTGGAGCAACGGTAAATATGGACGGTACAAGTTTATATCAAGCTGTGGCAGCTATATTTTTGGCTCAAATTCACTTGATAGATCTATCGTTTGGACAGCAAATGACGATAGTTATTACCGCTACTATGGCTTCTATTGGTTCGGCAGCGGTGCCGAGTGCAGGATTGGTAATGTTGATGATTGTTTTAGGTTCTGTTGGGTTAAACCCTGTTTGGATTGCTTTTATTATGCCGATTGACAGAATTTTGGATATGATGAGAACGGTTGTTAATGTTACGGGGGATGCTACTGTGGCAACGGTAATCGCTGTAACGGAGGACGAACTGAATGTTGTTCCCGATGAGGAATTGGATAAGATGTATAACGAAGAACTTCCTTAGAAGTGCGTTAGGGATAGAAGTGGCATCCTTTTGTGTTGTTGCGTATATGCAACACAAAAGATATAACGGATAGCCTGACCCCAATTCATCTAACAAATGTTTCGCGAGAGCGATATGTTTGTTTGATGAATTGGGGGAACGCCCAAAGTATTGTTTTACACCATTCAAAGATTGAAAATAACCTTAGAAAGCGTTTTTATTTTTCTTATACTTCTTCATAAAATCTTAAACTCACTTTCTTTCACCTCTTTTCAATATTCAAATGGTATTAATATTGAAACCAATTTTGGTGTTGAAGTTGAGTTGGTGCGTTGTTTTGTTTTTTTATGGTGCGTTGCCAATTCAGATCTTTAGCTTCGCCTGGTATGTCGCTGTGCAATAAGATATAGTCGTCAACCATAGAGTTTGGGGAGTAAAAAATACAGGTTTTGTTATTGTATTTTCCTGCTCTGTAATAGTGCCAAACTTGATAGGGGTACATACTGTCTGAACTAGGGTTACTGTTGATGCTGTTAGGCATGCCGTATTTTAAATAGATGCGTCCACGGTCGGTTTCGTATCCTTTTTTACGGTTTGTTGCAAATTGACTGTGCACGTATCTTATTTTTCTTTTGTAAAGCCTCCATTCTTTTTCTGGGTTTTCGGGATTGTGGTTTTTCCAAAAGGAGTAGATGAAGGCTCTCTTCATTTGTTCGTCAAGGGTGGGAAGGTGATGGGTTATAGTGATTTGTTCTAATTCATCGGCTATGGGTTGAAGCATCCTTATTTGTTCGTCTAATGAATCTTTTGGGATGCTTTCAACAAATGTGCCTGCGTATTCATTATTGTTAAGTTCTTCTACTCTAACAACGTTTTTAAAATTTAGTCGTTGGATTCTTTTTTTCTTTTCTGTAATTACTTCATTGTTGCGGTCGCGAAGTTGTAGAACCAAATTGTAATTTCCTGTCGGAAGTTGTTCGATATTCCAGTTGTTAAGAATTGGTTGAACTATGGTTGGTAGAAATCTTTTTATTCGATTGTAGTTGCCTGTTTTTTCATGAGTTGAATACTCTTCAATGTATTGTAGTAAAACATACCCGGAGGTGTCCGGGATTAGATTAGTGTTGTAGATTTCTGTGTAATAGGATAGCCGAATAATGTCGTTGTTGTAAAATTCGTCAACTAAAGGATAAAGATTAAATCCTGACTTGGAAATGGGAGTTTGTTTGTCTGTTTTACTGTAATATTCTAATAATTCTATATCAGAAAAAGAGATAGAGTCAATGGGGAAGTAAACAGGTATTGTGGTAGTTTTGGTGAATTGTGATTTTCCTATTAAGTCTTTTATATTAATTTCCAACTTATAAGTAGAATTGTTTTTTACATAAAAACGACGTTGGTCAATGATATTTTCCAATACTTTGCTCGTGGAGGTATCTTCGGTTTTTATTAAGTATTGTAGTGTCTGAATTAGCACTGTATCTTCCCATAATTTTTGTTGAACTTTGATATTGTAAAATACTCCTCCGACTTTATTTTTAGTGAATTTGATGCTTGTTGCAGGTATTTCTATATAGCTTTCGATGTAGGCACGGGGAGTGGTGTAGAAATTTTTATGGGATAATATGGCTTCTATTTGCGAAAAGGCTGTTTGAGTAAAACTAAGAAAAGAAAAGGCTAGTATGTAAGTGATTAATTTCAAATTAGTTATTGTATTTAGATGTATGATTGCGTAAAACAAAGTTAAACAAAAATTAAACCACTTTATTGCCAATATATATTTGACCTTGTTATCGTATTTCTCCAAACTCCATCCGGTACATCTTCCTTTGAGACGAATTGCCAGTCAACCTTATCAATATCGTCTAATTCTAAGTAATCTCGAATGGCCGGAGATACATCTATTCCCGCATGATTATTTATTTTGTTTTTAGGTTGTTTAGTTCCAAAAACATATTTCCAGTCATTTTCGCCAAAAGGACCTGCATCTTCCCATTGAGCATAGATTGTTTTATTGCCTTTAGTTATTTTAATCCATTTATTTTTACACATAGATTCGTTATCGCTCCACTGTTTTTCTTCTGCCCAATAAATATCTTTGTAGGCGTTTTTCTTTCTTTTTCCGGATTTAGATTTTCTGTCGTTATAGGGAAGAGCACAGTAAAAAGGGTTTTCATTTGGAATAAAGTTGACCGGTAAAAAGCCATTTCTATTTTCAGGAGAGTCAATACCGCCATAATGTTCTTGCCATTTGTCGTCCCAAACAGATTGTCGATTAGGTATGTCTTTGTTATCTGCATTTCCGGATTCGCCAATCCAAAAATAAGTAACGGTAATATTATGATGAACGGGATATTTATCTTTTGATAAATGATTGACTTTATGGCAAGATTCAAGTTGAAAAAACAGAAAGAATATACTTGTGAAAAATAAAAATTTAGAGTTAAGGAACATTATTGGACTAATATTTATGCAAGACAAAGTTAAAAAAATAAGGGGAAAATGAAAGGAGGTAGAATAGAATTTTATTAGCTTTGTCCGATAAAAAGAAGTTGTTCAATAGGGGTAAAAGAAAATATGCTTTTATTTGTACAGTACGTTTAATCAATATTATTAAATATAAATATATGTCTAAAACAATAGATATTTTAGGAACGCAAGCGGATTACTTATTAAATCACGAATGTAAGACGATAAGTAAAGATATGTTACATCTTCCGGGTAGTGATTTTGTCGATAGAATTTTTATTCCAACAAATAGAAATCCACAAGTGTTAAGGAATTTACAAGCGATTTATAATCATGGTAGATTAGCCGGAACAGGATATGTTTCTATACTTCCTGTTGATCAAGGAATAGAACACTCTGCGGGTGCTTCTTTTGCTCCGAATCCTGTTTATTTTGATTCGGAAAATATCGTTAAGTTAGCAATTGAGGGTGGATGTAATGCTGTGGCTTCTACATTTGGTGTATTAGCTTCAGTTAGTAGAAAATACGCTCATAAAATTCCATTCATTGTAAAATTAAATCATAATGAGCTATTGACTTATCCGGAAACTTTCAGTCAGATTATGTTTGGGAGTGTTGATGAAGCTTGGAATTTAGGTGCGGCAGCAGTTGGAGCGACAATTTATTTTGGCTCGGAGGATAGTAATCGTCAAATTGTAGAGGTTGCTCAAGCTTTTGAAAGAGCACACGAATTAGGGATGGCTACTATTTTATGGTGTTATTTAAGAAATCCTAACTTTAAGAAAGATGGGGTAGATTATCACGTTGCGACTGATATTACTGCTCAAGCGAATCATTTGGGAGTAACTTTGCAAGCGGATATTATCAAGCAAAAGTTACCGGAAAATAATGGAGGTTATACGGCAATAGGATTTGGGAAAACGCATCCGAAAGTTTATAGTGAATTGACAACCGATCACCCTATTGATTTGTGTCGTTATCAAGTAGCGAACTGTTACATGGGAAGACAAGGGTTGATAAATTCAGGCGGTGCTTCAACAGGTGATGGAACTTCAGATTTAAAACAAGCTGTTACAACTGCGGTTGTCAATAAAAGAGCAGGAGGGCAAGGTTTGATTTCAGGAAGAAAAGCTTTTCAAAAACCAATGCAAGAAGGGGTAGCTTTGTTAAATGCTATTCAAGATGTTTATCTTGATTCGGGAATAACAGTAGCTTAAATTTAGATTAAGTTGAAAATACACAAAGTTGTTAGGAGAAAATCCTTATGCTATAAGTGTTAATACAGTAAGATTATGGCGTGGTTTAAAAGAAAAAATAAAGGAGTGGTAACTCCAACGAAAGAAAAGAAAGAAGCTCCGGATGGCTATTGGTATAAGACGCCGGGAGGTGAAATTATAGAAACGAAACAACTTAGGGAAAATGCGTATGTAACCCCTAAGGAGAATTTTCATACACGAATAGGTTCAAAAGAGTATTTCGAACTTATTTTTGATGACAATAAGTTCACGGAATTAGATGCAGAGTTGGAGTCCGGTGACCCTTTGAATTTTGAAGACACCAAAAAGTACACAGATAGAGTAGTAGCGGCACAAAAGAAAACGAAGTTAAAAGATGCAGTTACAACGGCAATTGGAAAAGTTAACGGTGAGCCGATAGTAGTTGCTGCAATGGACTTTTCTTTTATCGGCGGTTCGATGGGGTCGGTTGTGGGAGAGAAAATAGCAAGAGCTATTGATAAAGCGATAGCGGAAAAAACTCCTTTTTTGATGATTTCAAAATCGGGTGGAGCAAGAATGATGGAGGCTGGTTTTTCTCTGATGCAAATGGCTAAGACTTCTGCAAAATTAACGAAATTGGCAGATGCAAAGTTACCTTATATTTCTTATGTTACCGATCCTACAACAGGAGGTATAACGGCTTCTTTTGCTATGTTGGGGGATATTAATATGGCTGAGCCGGGAGCTTTAGTTGCTTTTGCAGGTCCTCGTGTTGTACGAGAAACAATTGGAAAAGATTTACCGGAAGGATTTCAGACTTCTGAGTTTTTATTGGAGCATGGTTTTTTAGATTTTATCATTGATAGAAGAGAGTTGAAAAATAAATTAACTTTGCTGATTAAATTGTTTAAAAATTAGGTTGGTAAATTAATTTACTTATCTTTGCACTTCGAAATTATATAACGAGTATATAATTAAGCATAACAATAACTAAAAAAGTATTGCAAGATGTATTTAACACCTGAAAAGAAGATTGAATTCTTTAAAGAGTTTGGCGGAGACGCAAAAAACACAGGAAGTTCTGAAGCTCAAATAGCTTTATTTACTTACCGAATTGCTTATTTAACTGAGCACTTGAAGAATAACAAAAAAGATTTTAACACTCAAAAATCTTTGATTGCCTTGGTTGGTAAGAGAAGAAATCACTTAGATTATTTGAAAAAGAAAGATATTGAGCGTTATAGAGCGATTGTTAAAAAATTAGGTTTACGTAGATAATTCTATGCAATTGCGAGTTAAAAATTAAATTTAGGAAAAGGGGCTTTTGTACAGGTGTACACTAGTCCCTTTTTGTTGAAATATAAAAAGAGATAAAAAGCAATTCGGCTTTTTATAAAACAATAAATAAAATGAAAGTAGTTAACCAAACAATTAACTTAGGTAACGGAAAGGAGATTACCATTGAGACAGGGAAATTAGCTAAACAAGCTGACGGAGCTGTAGTAGTACGAGTAGGGGATACGATGTTGCTTGCAACTGTAGTATCGAATAAAGAGGCAAAAGAAGATATGGATTTCTTGCCTTTAACAGTAGATTATAGAGAGAAATTTGCGTCAACAGGACGATTTCCAGGTGGTTTTTTGAAAAGAGAAGCACGTCCAAGTGATGAAGAAATATTAACAATGCGTTTAGTAGATAGAGCTTTACGTCCATTGTTTCCTGATGATTATCATGCAGAAACACAAGTGATGATTCAGTTGATGTCATCGGATAAAGAAAATATGCCGGATCAATATAATTGTTTGGCCGCTGCTGCAGCTTTAGCTGTATCTGATGTTCCTTTTAATGGTCCTGTTTCGGAAGTTAGAGTAGCACGAAAAAATAGTGAATATTTGATAAATCCAACTTTTGCAGAATTAGAAGGTTCAGAAATAGACTTGATGGTAGCAGGAACTTTGGATAGTGTTGTAATGGTAGAAGGTGAAATGACAGAAGTTTCTGAGCAAGATATGTTGGAAGCTATCAAAGAAGCTCACAAAGCTATTGTTATTCAATGTAAAGCATTGAATGAGTTAACAAAGAAAGTAGGTAAAGAAGTTAAAAGAGAATATGAACATGAGAAGAAAGATGAAGAGTTAGAGAAAAAGATTTTTGAGTTTTCATATCAAAAATGTTATGATATTGCTAAACAAGGGATTAACGATAAACATAAGAGAAGTGAACTTTTTGGAGCTGTAAAAGAAGCGTTATTAGAAACTATTGATGATGATTTTGTGAAAGAAAATAAATTTTTAATCAATCAATACTTTAAGAAAGCTCAAAAAGAAGCGGTGAGAAGATGTATGTTGGATGAAAAAATTCGTTTGGATGGTCGTAAAATGGATGAAATTCGTCATATATGGTCTGAAGCGGGGTATTTACCGAGTACACATGGTTCTGCTCTTTTTCAAAGAGGAGAAACACAAGCTCTTATGTCGTTGACACTAGGGAGTAAGCTTGATGTACAACGTAAAGACAGTCCTTTGATTCAAACAGAAGAAGATTTTATTTTACATTATAATTTCCCTCCATTTTCAACGGGAGAAGCTCGTCCGATTAGAGGGGTTAGTCGTAGAGAAATTGGGCATGGTAATTTAGCATTGAGAGCTTTAAAACCAATGTTGCCTTCCAAAAAAGATAATCCTTATACTATTCGTTTAGTTTCAGAGATTTTAGAATCTAATGGTTCTTCATCTATGGCTACGGTCTGTGCCGGTACGATTGCTTTGATGGATGGAGGAATTAAAATGAAAAAGCCGGTTTCCGGAATAGCAATGGGATTGATAACGGATAATGATAATTATGTTGTTCTTTCGGATATTTTAGGTGATGAAGATCATTTAGGAGATATGGATTTTAAAGTAACTGGAACTGCAGATGGTATTACTGCTTGTCAGATGGATATTAAAATTGAGGGATTAGATTTTAATATGTTGGAAGAAGCTCTAAATCAAGCTAAAGCCGGTAGATTACATATATTAGATAAGATTAAAGAAACTATTTCTGAACCAAGAGAGGATTATAAACCTCATGTTCCTAGAATTGAAACTATTGAAGTTCCGGATGAATCAATAGGTGGAATTATAGGTAAAGGTGGAGAGACCATTCAAGCAATTCAAGCTGAAACAAATACGTCTATTTCTATCGGAGAGCCTGATGATAATAAAATGGCTATTGTTGAGGTTTATTCTGATGATAAAGAAGGGTTAGATGAGGCTATGGCTAGAATTAAAGCTATCGCTTTTCCTCCTGTTGCAGAAATAGGAGAAACGTATTCGGGTAAGGTTAAAAATATTGTGGCTTTTGGTGCTTTTGTTGAAATTTTACCGGGAATTGATGCTTTATTACATGTGAGTGAAATCGCTTGGGAGAGAGTTGAAAAGGTGGAAGATTATCTTAAAACAGGAGAAGTTATCGATGTTAAAGTTATTGGTAAAGATCCAAGAAATGGTAAGCTGAAAATTTCGAGAAAAGCTCTTCTTCCCAAACCGGAAAGAAAAGAGAAAACGAACGCTTAATTAGTTTTTGTTTTGAAATAAATACTAGTAAAGGGAAAGCTTGATGACTTTCCCTTTTTTTGTTTTTCTTTAATACAGAACGATTGTATCACATCCAATTGGTTGTGTCTCTAAAACGAGTGCTATAAAGCGGGGTTATGCAAAGACGTTTTTTCATCGTCTAAAGAAACTAAAGCACATTTTCTTACCGCTCATTTCACACACGTCAGACTGTCTAAAAACCCTAAGAAATTTGAAAATAAGAATTATAACACATTGATAATCAGATATAAATTTTACTGTAAATTAGGTTTTTAGACAGTCTGGCGTTAGGGATAGGAGTGGCATCCTTTTGCCCTCCCTCCTTTTGGAGGGTAAAAGATATAGCGGATAGCCCGACCCCAAAATACAAAAAGCACATACCCTATCGGGATACGTGCTTTTTGTGTTTTGGGGGAACGCCCTAAAAAAATACCGCATATATTCGATACTTTCTAAATTTTTAAGTGCCTATTCCATGCTCTTATACTGAAAACTGTTTGTGGAGGCGGAGGGAGTCGAACCCTCGTCCAAACAAGGTGCATTATTGCTTTCTACATGTTTATCCTTTTCTTGTTTTTCGACGTTAGACCGGCAAAAAGCAACCTGTCTAACGCTTATCCTTTATTAACTTCACGTAAACATAAAGGCACTGTTTACGCTAGTTCATACCAACGAACCCATATAAGCACAGCCGATGAACGGGTAGCTGTACTCAGGGTGCTTGTCCCAACACCTTGTGTGGGATTAAGCCGAATCACATCCTGTGATTAGGCAGCAAGCGCGTAGTTGTTTTCTCCAATTAAGAGATTGTGAATAATGATTAAGGAGTTACGTTCACAACACTCCACATGCTTACAATAATGTTACTCTCGCTGTCAAAGCCAAAATCGCCCCCATTATTGTTGTTTTGCATTAGCATAGAATTGCAGTGCAAAAATTGTGCGAAACGCAAAGGTATTTAAAAAAGTGGACAAAATGTTGCTTTTTTCTATAATTTGTTTGCCCAAGGGTGATAATCCGTCAGTATTTGTTTAAGGTAAGTGCGATCGAGGTGGGTATAAATTTCTGTTGTGGTAATGGATTCGTGTCCGAGTAAATCTTGTACAGCTCTTAGATCGGCACCTCTTTCGACAAGGTGGGTAGCAAAAGAATGTCTAAAGGTGTGGGGAGAAACATTTTTTTTGATTCCTGCTTTTAAGGTTTGTTGTTTTACGATGGTAAAAATCATAACACGTGTAAGTGACTTTCCTCTGCGGTTTAGAAACGTAAAGTCCTCAAACCCTTTTTGTATTTTCTGATGGTTTCTTATCTCGTTGATATAGATGTTTAGGTGCTTAATAGCTTTTGGGCTGATTGGGGTATATCGTTGTTTATTTCCTTTTCCTGTAACTTTTAGTAGTTCTTCTTCCCAATAAATATCAGAAAGTTTAAGGTTTGTGAGCTCACTTACGCGGAGTCCACTTCCGTATAATACTTCTAATATGGCAACATTTCGTTCTCCTTCTGGTGTACTTCGGTCTATACTATTGATGATGGTGTCAATTTCTTCTACCGAGAGTGTGTCTGGGAGTTTTCTGCCTATTTTGGGAGTTTCTATAAGAGCAACAGGGCTTTGAGTAATGATATTTTCTTCCGTTAGGTATTGGTAGAAAGATTTTATTCCTGAAATTAGCCTTGCTTGGGTTCTAGCTCCTAGTCCAATAGAACTTATCCAGCCTAAAAACTCTTGTATATCTTCGTATGTAATGAGATCTGGAGATTTCAACGTTGTTGCTAAAGAAGTAAAATATTGTTTGAGTTTGTCAATATCATTTCCATAGCTTTCTATGGTATTTTGAGAAAGATTTTTTTCTAATTTTAAATAGGTTTTATAGCCCTTAATGTAACTTTCCCAAAGCATGTTATCTTCTTATTATCTCGGCATCGTCAATTGATTTATACAAGAACTTCAGTAAATGTATGGATTGCGGATGACCTTTTTTCTTACCAAAATACGAAATTAAATAAACTCCTCCGACTAGCAATATAGCAATTGGAAAAAGTAGTAACCAATTTGACACTGTTCCGAGTTGTAGCTTTACCAAAGCAAACATTCCCCCGAAAAAAGTAATGAGTCCGATAAGTGTATAAATAGCGACAAAGGTTACCCATACATTATGTTGTGGTCCTAACATACAGTTTAGGCAAGTGCCGTCTTTAAATTCGCTTTTTTCAATCAGAATATGGAGTTCGGGTGACCAGTAGTGTAGTTCTTTTTTAGGGGCGGAAATATCTATTTTGTTGTGTCGTATTCGACCTACTACTGTTGGATCTTCTTCTATTTTTTTTAGTATATGGTCAACGACCTCTTGTTCACTCAATGCGGAGTATAACTTGAAGCGAGGACGGACAACGATGGGATCAATCGGATTATTCTTATTAAAGGCCATAGTAGTGTGTTTAGACCTGTAATATATAAAAATCACTTTTATTTTTATAATTTTTTCGCAATAAAAATGACGAGCATCATTTTTATTGTGAAAAATTATTTGGATTTCCAGCGCTTTACTTTTACCTGTTCCTTTACAATATCTAATGTTTTTATAGCCATTTCCTTCGTTGCTTCTTCAAATTTTACAGCATCTGATGGATGAGTTATCGTTTCTAAGCTTACTTCAATAATTTCCTCGATTATAGCACTAGTGTCTTCAGTTGCTAAGTCAATCATTGTTTTTTCTATGACGTTATATGTAATGTCGCTAATAGAACTTTCAAGTGTTTTAGCTATTTGTTTACCGATAACAGGTATTTTCTCTAAATCGGATATTTCTTTGTTGTGTTCTACGGCTTCTTTTACTGCTAATGCTACGTAATTTCTTATGTCTTCTCTTTTGTCGTTGTAAACTTTGGTAGAGGCATATTTTATTCGTTCAGACGCCCATTTAGAAAGGATTTTCTGTTGAGGTTGAATAACTTCGGTTACTATTTTATTAATCATAGGAGCTCCTTCCTTTATTTCTTCTTGAGCACCAGAAATAATATTGACGGTAACGCGGTCGGATACTTCTTCCATAAAAATTGAATAATATTTCATCGATAATTTGTAAGACCACCATTCTCTTATATCAATGACCCCTTTTTTGTGCAGGCGAATGATTAACGAAAATATACGAATAAGTCTTAAAAATCGAAAGGCTTGTAAAGGAATACATCCTATGATGTCGTACCAGTGGTAAAAAGGATAAGCGTGCCAATCTATATAATGTTTTTTATGGCTGTCGTACCACCATCGAAGGATAAATTCAGCAATGAAAATAGACACAAAGAATAAATCATAAAACAAAAAATTAGGATGGATATTTTCGTAATAGTAAACAAAAAAAGGTTCGTTGATGTTGTAAATTAA
>JALWSJ010000117.1:2438-3631 GCA_026993705.1 Flavobacteriales bacterium | reverse complement strand
AATATTTTTGCACTAAAAGCCATGTCAAATCCCATCCAAAGGAGGTTGATAATGACTAAAATAATCATAAAAACATCTACCCAAAACCAAAATATTGATTTTTCTTGCCGTAGCTTGTTTAAGTAAATTTTCATCTAGTCTTGTATTAAATGGGGTTAGAAAAAACCTTTTAAAAGTCCTCTGTATTTTAAAATTTCACCTGTTAATTGTAGGATAGAATGGTGTTTGTTTTGTGTGAAATTAATGTCACCTTTAAGTTTTACTGAAGTAGGAGTGATAGTATCGTAATAAATGTTGATAGTAGAAACGGGAACTTCTGGTAAGGCTAAAAGCCCCATTTTTTGTACGGCATTTTTTGGAGGATAGTTTGTGATTGATTTATGGACGTGATAGCAGAAGCTGAAGGTAGTAAATTCAGGTAGAATATCTTCAAATTTCGGGCAAGTTCCAACGAATAGAAGGTTGTCTTTTACCTTAATATACATGTAATCATTGATAAAGATAGGGTGATGGATTTTAAAATAGTTATTTTCTTTTAGAACGCTACTATCTTTTCGTAATTCTTCGATAAGTATTTCAGGTTGTTTGATTTTAGCAACACTCATTAATTCAGGGACATTCACTAATGGGCTAAATTCTATAGTGTCCAATTCTTTTACCGTATGGAAAGTCTTTGAGTCAATTTTTTTCACAACTTTTGTGGTGTAAACGGGGGTTGTACGATATCCGATAAATGCTAAACAAATTTCTCCAGAACAATAATTTTCAATGAAACTAAGTGAAGAAGGAAGGCTTTGAGAGAGAATGTTATAGGCGTATTTTGGTTGAGTAGTTAGGCTTAGTTTAGCAATTTCATTGCTTGATAATTTTACGGTTTTTTTATTGGTTTGTACAAAGAAACTTTGATTAAGTAATTCTAGTGAGGCGTCAATCTCTATGTTTTTTTTCTTAGCGGTAAGGTTTACAGCTTTGTCTCCAAAATTGTTGAGTATGTGAAATACATCGCCGATATCGGTTATTTCTTTATTGGTTTTGCTTACCCAAATACCGACATGTTTGGGTGCTTGAATAAATTCATTGAAATTAGGTGAACTATCAACTAATTTTTTGGGAGAAGAATAAATAATATCGAATTGCTGTTGTGCATTTTCGTTATTAAATTTTGCATCAGGATTTAGGTATTTAAGTAGAAC
>JALWSJ010000117.1:0-2428 GCA_026993705.1 Flavobacteriales bacterium | reverse complement strand
TTTTTTTTCCTTGTTCCAAAACAGTACTTCCGTTTGGAAATAGCAATATTCTCCCTTCTTTATATTCCGTTAGCATATAGCCTTTAGGTGAAATAAAATGGTAGAATTGTTCTGGGTTAAAAACATCTAAAATGATTCCAATGACAGGTTCATTCTTGTCTTTATATTGATAAAGAACAATATCTTCCAACGGATTGATGCCATTTCCTTTAGCGTTTTTTTGTATTTCTTTTAAGTCAATTTTGGTGTCAACAATGGAGTCTAGTAGGGTAGGGTTGTGTTTGAGTAAATGATAGAAGTCTTTAAGTATTGCTTTGGGGGAAGTGTATAAAACAGCTTTAGCATTTATTGGAACTATTTTTCCTGGGTCATATTTACTTTTTCGTTGTGTAAATTGATAGCCAAGGACGATTAAAACAACCAAAAATAGAATAGTGATATAAGGGAATACTTTTTTTAAGTTTTTCATAAGTAAAAATGGTTAGTATTCGATGTCTAAACCTAAATTATTTTTTAATGTATGAAGATGTTCATTTTTATCTGCCATTTGCAGAAAACGATCTTTACCACTTAAATATTGTGTCCCACTTTCTTCGTGTTGGGTTACTTTAATAGTTAAAGAAATACCGTAGTTATTGAGTTCTTTCCTAAGGAATGATAAGAGGTTTGCTCGTTCATTTTCTAAGTCAATCATTTGAACTTGACTGTCTATAGTAAACGATATTTCAAAGTTATCACCTAGTTCAGGTTGTCTTTTGGTTAGCGTAGCGTACATCCCAATTCGCTTTTCTTTTTGAACTTTATAAGCATAGGATTTCCATTTTCCGATTAATTGTTCTAACGTAAAAGGAGTACGCGGTTTATTACTAAAATCTTCTCCTTCGCTATGTTTTTCGTCTTTTTCGTTACCCTTTTTTTGTGCATTTGCATTGATAGAAAGTGAACTCTTTCTTTTAAATTGATTAAACCCAGCAACTTTTAATGGTTTCTTTTTCGGTTTTTCTTCTGTTGGCTGAGTGGTTACGGAAGATTGAACTGGTTGCCCACTATGTTTTGGGCTTACTGTTGCCGAACTTGAAGGAGTTGGAGGTTTTTTATCAAAAACAGGTGGTGGAATTAACTCAAACGACTTACTTTTTTTTTTGCCCCTCTATGGAAGTTAGAGAGCTTAATTTCATCAGAGCTAATTCAACGTGTAGCCGTTTATTTTTGGCTACTTTGTAATTGACATCTGTTTCTCCAGTTATTTTTAGTGCATCGACTAAGAAATGGGCGGATGCTTTTTGTGTTTGTTCTTGATACTTTTTCTTTATCGCATCACTGACCTCTAATAATTTTAGTGTAGTAGCATCTTTACAAACTAATAAATTCCTAAAATGCCCGCCTAATCCAACAATGAAATTATGTCCGTCAAATCCATTATCCAAAATGTCATCGAAAATCAAAAGAGCTTCATGGACATTATTGTTTAGACAAGCATCTGTGATTTTGAAATAATATTCATAATCAAGAATATTTAAGTTCTTGATAACAGCCTCGTAGGTAATGTTTTTATCGCAATAACTTACAATTTGGTCAAAAATAGACAAGGCATCTCTCAAAGCACCATCTGCTTTTTCGGCGATGACCTGTAGAGCTGTTTCGTCTGCGGTTATACCTTCTTTGTCGGCTATCCATTTCAAGTGGTTGACGATATCCGAAATTTTAATTCGGTTAAAATCGTAAACTTGACAACGCGACAATATAGTTGGAATAATTTTGTGTTTTTCCGTCGTCGCTAAAATAAATATAGCGTGTGGAGGTGGTTCTTCTAATGTTTTCAAAAAAGCATTAAAAGCAGCTTGTGAAAGCATGTGTACCTCATCAATAATATAGACTTTGTATTTGCCTACTTGCGGTGGGATTCTTACTTGGTCGGTAATGGAGCGGATATCATCTACCGAGTTGTTGGAAGCAGCATCCAATTCAAAAATATTAAAAGAAAAGTCTTCATCTTCACTTCCCCCACTTTGTTGGTTGATGGTTTTGGCAAAAATACGAGCACAGGTTGTTTTACCTACGCCACGAGGACCACAAAAAAGATAAGCAGGAGCTAAATGACCTGTATCTATAGCGTGCTGTAAAGTGTCAGTGATATTCTTTTGCCCAACAACCGACTCCCATGTGGAGGGTCTGTATTTTCTTGCCGATACTATGAATGTTTCTTCTGTCATCAGCCCACAAATATAAGCTATTTTTTTATTTTTTAGTAATGGTTGCTAAGGGTTATTTTTTAACAATTGTTTTTTCTACGAAAGAATAGAGGAGTAGGAAGGAAAAACAGCCTTGGGCCGTAGTGAGTAGGCGACAGCCGATGGCGAACGAAGAACTATGCGAGCATAGACTGCGAGTTGAGGGCTTATAGTAGGTGTAAAGTTGTGCCAACAAC
>JALWSJ010000116.1 GCA_026993705.1 Flavobacteriales bacterium | reverse complement strand
ATAATTATGCAAAAACTGCTAAAAAATTAGCATTAAAAGCTGCTAAGAAAACTAAGGGTTGGATAGCAAATATGAAGGATTATTTAATTTCTATACTTCCTTCTTTAATACTCGCAACATTAATGGATTCTGGTGCAATAATGGGCAAAATAGTCAAAAAAGTGACCGAAAAGATACGTGGAGGCTCTAGAGCAGAACGAAAGGCAAAAAAAGCAAAAGCAGCAGAATGGAAAGAAAAAGAAACAAGAATTAAACAATATGTAAAACAGCAAGACAGAATTGTTAAAAGTTCTTTATTAAGAAAAATTGAAGCACTTTCAGTTAGAGTAAAAATGTTAACAGGTGCTATGGAAGTTATGGAAGGGGAAATAAGCGTATGTTGTGGTCTTGGAAAACGCAAACGTAAAGGTGGAGGCCGCCGTACACACCCTCACAAAGAGCCCCACAAAACAGTTAAGCCAAGCAAATTAAAAAAAGGAACAAAATTCTCAAAAGTACCTAAAGTTGAGAAGGCACCGGCTCGTTTATTTCCTAAATCTGTAACAAATGTAGTAAGAAAAACAAAACGTTCAGTAATGTTTAAACTTCTTAAGAAAATAGGTTCGGTTGGTTTAAAATCTATAGTAGGAATGGCTGGTGCGGCAATGGCTTTTGCGGGGCCATTAATTAGTGTTTTAATGGGGGCGTGGTTTGCATATGATGTGGTAACTACGGGTTTAATTATGAGTGGGGTTATAACTGAGGAACAACTTGAACATTTTGAAGATTTTATTATCGACAAAGCAAAAGAGTTAGCATCTGGTGCATATAAAAAGGTATTTGGTGGCGCCGATCAAAAACGTCAAACAAGTATTCATAAAGATAGAGTCATAAAGCAAGCAAACCAATATTTTGACGAAGCAGAAAAAGCACTTGCTGAACTACGTGAAGCAGAAAATAAAGGCGAAAAAGGGTATGTAATTAGAAGGCTCCGTGCTAAATTTGGTGATGCTGTTACAAGATATAATAAAGTAGTTGGAAAGGGTGGGGATGCATCAAAAGATTTAAAACTATATATTTATCGCCATATTTCACAAACTAATTACTTTTGGCACGAAAAATATAGAACTGATAAAGACAAAATGGAAGAAGCTCGGTACATTAGTATGCAAATGGCTTTATACAAAAAAGAAAAAAATGGTGGGGTAAGTTCAGTTGATATTAAAGGAACAAATGTTAAAAGTTCAAGTGTTCAAAGAAGTACTGCACTCAAAGCCGGTAGCAATATAAAACATCGTACTCTTGCAGCATCAATGAAAAAAGTTAAATATAGTATTGAAGGTGTTGATACTTCTAAATATCAAAATGATATAACATTTACTTTAGGTACACCAGTTAATGGTTTATACCCACCAATGTGGAAACCATTGGAATCGCTGGTACCACCTGCTTATCGTAAAATTATCGATTATCTTGAAAATGGAAACACAGCGAACTATGCTTTAAAAGGCAAACGTTCAAGTGCTTTTGGGCGTTATCAATTTATGGAAAAAACTGCCCGTTCAATGGCTAAGAAAACACCAGATGTTGACCCTAAAAATTGGAAAGTTCCTGAAAACCAAGATAAAATTTTTGCAACACTTTATCAAGAAAATATGCGTTACCTTGGAAAACTTGCGGCAAGAGGTGTAAAAATTGACCTTATGTCACTTTGGATATCACACAATCTTGGTCCAGGTGCTGTTGAATGGATGCTTACTGGTCAAGGAAAACCAGTTCCAAAACATAATATTGATTTACAGTTAGGAAAAACGGGGTCAACTGCGGATGAGTCAAGACAACTTTACATTAATCTATACAAGGAAAAAATTGCTAAAGCTATTGGTGCTCCAGTCGGGAAAGGTACTATGTATGGAAATATTGCAGGAACTGGAACGCCAGGAGTGGCAACTCCAAATATGGGTGGTGGAAGTATTTCAGGTTCAAGTAGTTCAAGCAGTTCTACCAGTTCAGGAGGAGCAATGGGTGGCTCAAGTATGGCATCAATTAAAATTGAACCTTGGAATGGACAACTTGAAACTAATATTAAATTAAGTGATGTAATACAATTAGCAGGTTCGGCAGCGGCAGGTGGATGGAAAGGTTTAAAACCAGAATTTAAAACAAGAATTCTTAAAGCTGCAGCAGCTTACAAACAAATAACAGGTAAAAAATTATACATAACTTCAGCTTATAGAAATCCAAAACACCAAGCCGAACTTTATAAAAAAAGTAATGGTTCAGGAATGGTTGCGCCACCAGGAAGAAGTATGCACAATTGGGGTTTAGCAATTGACTTGGGTAATGCCGCAGGTGGGTTGGATAAGGGACCAGGGAATCAAGGTGATATTTTAGCAAAAGCAGGTATCCTCAATAAATTTAAACTTTGGAGACCTATGTTAGGAAGTCATCCATATGAACCTTGGCATATTGAGCCAATTGAAACAAAAGGTCATAGAGGAACAAAAGGACAATATGTCCAGTTACAATCATCTTCATCTATGTCAAGTGCAGTTTCCAACCAAACACCAGCACAATTTAATGCACCTGTTAATCCTTATGCAATAGCAGGTGCTGCAGGAATTACTGGAGGAGTTGCTTCAGCACCAACACCTTCGGGTGTACCTGTTGCAGGAAGTACTACACAACAGAAAATACATACTGGTTCAAAAACGTCACTAAAACATTCAATTTCAGTAAAAGAACGCACAAAATAATGTATAAATATATAAAATATAAAGGATAAAGAATGAGTTTTAGTACCGCACAATTACAAGGTAAACAAATATCCGAAAAAGCGATAAAAGGGGCTATTCCTCCCACAAATTTAAAAACAATTAATAGAACACCTAATTCCATAATAAAAAGTAGCTCAAAATTTCCTTTTCACTTGGGACATAATCGTTATCTTGAAATACAAATATACAATACAATAGCTGGCGACCCCAATGAGGATTTACTAAATGCAGCAAAAGGTCCCATTGACGAATCAAAAAAAGCCTTTAAAAGCTATATTAGTAGCAGTAGTTTTGTAAATGACGCAACCAAAAGTGTTTTTGGTTCAAACTCAGCATCAGGCGGTAGTACAGGCCCATCAACCGATTGGAATGCGGTTTTTTCAAAAAGTTTAGATTATGCTAAACAAGCTGCAAAAACAACTTTTCAAGATTGGAATAAAAGAGCAAATGGTTTTGGAAATACTGCTCTGCCAAATGACTTTATGGATACTATTTTTTTGCCCTTACCTAATGATATACAAGAAAAATTATCTTATCAATATAGTGAACAAGATGGGTTAACTACTTCTTTAATGGAAAATGTTCCAGCAGGCGCAGTATTAAAATCTGCTGTTGACGCATTAACCGGTGCGAGTAATATTATTTCAAAAGCAACCGGACGACAAGCTTTGTCGTATAATAAAAATTTATTAGCAAAATTTGATGGTGCCGATTTTAGGGATATAACATTAAGTTGGACGCTTATTCCAAATAATCAACAAGAAGCAATTGCTATACAAGATATTATTGCTAAATTAAAAACGTACAGCAGTCCGCAAGCAGTTGCAAATAAACTTTTACTTAGAGCGCCTTTTTTTGCAAAACTTGTATTTCAAAATGATGTTATTAACGAAGCATTACAATTTAAAGAAGTTGTAATTACTTCTATAGATGTGAATTGGACAGTTAGTGGTCATATGGAAACATTTCACGATGATATGCCCAAAACAATCTCGCTAAGTATTAGTTTTAAAGACAGAGAACCTAAAACTCAAGAAGCTTGGGCTCAAGGAATGTCAGTGCCCGGTGCGCAGTAAAGGAATAAGATGGAAAGTAAAGTTTATAAACAAGATTTTAGAGCAGGTTTATTAGACAAAAAAGTTTTTTATGTTCGTGACTATTTTAAATATTATACAACTGGAATTGAGGATTTAATTATATCATATCCGGACCAATTTTCGTTAACTACAAGAAGAGATGCGGAAAGACCTGAAAATATTATGGTTGATTTATTTGATGATCCTAACTTAGCAGATGTTTTTGTTGCTATAAACAACCAGAACTATATGTGGGCAACACCATTTGACCTTGATGCATTTCACGATGCTATTACATTTAGAATGAATTATATTGAACTATTAATGCGAAATCGAATTCAAAAACAAGAAATACGTGACCCCGAAAGTGGAAAAGTTATAGAAACAATATATAACGATGTGGGTGACGCTTGTTATAAAAAAGCATCGGATGAAATACATAATATTGATGATGTTTCAAGAAGAATTGTGGTGCCTAATAAAAATAGTATAAGTTTTGTTATTAAAAAAATAGAGGATTATTTAAAGATACGAGAGGTTAAATAATGGCTTCACATAATATTGATGATTTTGACTTAACATATAGTTTAGACCAATCGTGGACTGTTGACGATTTGTTTATTGAAATTCGTAATCAGTCAACAAGCGTTCATATATTACCTGAAGATGTTTTAACATATGAAGTATTATGGGAAGATGACGATGTTCACGGTGTTCTAAGTTTTACGGATTATTATGACATTGCAAAGACTCATAAACTTTATTTAGGGGGTGAACTTGAAGTTTCTTTTACTTCACAAAGAGGTTCAGATAGTTTACCCGAAGCACCCTTTTCAAGGACATTTAAAATAACAAATGTCCGTGTTATCCCTGATGATTCACCCATAATGGAGATAGAGTTTGAAGAAATGAGTGTTATAAATTCAAAGCAAATGTATGGCTCAGAAGTGTTTGACGGAAAGCCTGCTGAACATATTTCACAATTAGCTAAAGCTATTGGTTTTAATGATGTTATTGTCGCAGGCCCAAAAATTTTGGAAGAAATTCCTCACACTATAATAACACCAGCCCATAAACCTATTGGCGAAGTGTTAGGTGGGATGCTTCAAGAACACGGTTATAAAATGATAATTGACAAATTAGGCTCTTATATAGTTCATAAAGAAAATTTAAGTGATGATAAATTGGACCACACTGGTGAAGTATTTTATTATCAACCTGTTAAATATTGGATACGCAACCAAGTAATTGAGTACAGTTTACCTGATGGGTTTAATTTTAAAGCTATACAAGACTCTGTTGCGACAGATACAACACAAATTAACTATCAACAAGCACAACTTGATAATTCCAACCTTAAAGCCACACCTTTAATACCTCAAGTTTCAAATACCCTTCAAGGTGTCCCAGTAAAACAACTCCCAAAATCCGCTGGTCAAAGACAAGGAGGAAGTACTGGAAGCGAAAGTATAGTTGAATATCAGGATAAACTAAATAAATTACAAACAATGCGAATATGGGTGCCAGGTTGGAATGGCAATAGACAAGGTAAAAAAATTACAGTTGAGATGCCCGTTCCTAAATATGTTAATCAAAACAACCCCGATACAACTATTTCGGGTGATTGGGTAGTTTATAAGACAAGGGACAAAATTATTTCGAGTTATTTCGTTCAAGAATTATTTTTAAGAAGAGCAGGAGGTTAAAATGGGACTTTGGGAAGATGCAAAATATGTTTGGAATAAGGAACACGGAGATGGAACAATGCGTGCGCCTCGTCCTGAACCAAGAAAAGGTGTTGTTGAGGACATTAAAGACCCTTCAGGAAACAACAGAGTTAGAATACGTATTTCAGGAGTCCACACACCTGATAAGAAAGCATTACCAACTGAAAAATTACCTTGGGTAAATGTTAAACCTACAATAGGTGCGGGTGGTGGAAAGGGTCAAACAGCAAATTTACAGATAGGCCAGATTGTTGATTGTACCCCTATGAATATTAGTGAAACAGTTTTTGAAGTTACTGGTATGAGTAATATTCTCCCTGATTTAAAGGGGGGTAACAGAAATTTTGGTAGTGTAGCTAAAGGTGATGACCGAAGAATAGGAAAATTTTTAGCGCCCCTTTTAGCCTCGGGTGATGCTGCTAAACTTGCCCTAACCGTTTACTCAACAGCAATGGCTGGCTTATCAAAGTATATTAGTGGGTTAATTGACGATGGGTCTGGTGGATTTATTCCACCTCCTGAAAATCCACCCAAGCCACCTGGTGATGGATTTGAAGGACAAATGAAACTCAAATGTATAGATGTCGATTGGAGCAATGATCCCGCTTACAATTTTGACCCATCGTCCGAACATTATATCGATACCCAAGAAATTTTGGACTATATTGCGCCAGGAAGTCCCTCAGGCACATTACCTGCAGCAACCGCTGAAGGTTATGTTTCGGGAGATTATGAAGGGCCAGAAGGCATTTTAATTGAGAATTATGATTTAAATATATACTCCAATGAGGATTATTTAGTTGTAAAACAATATGCGCCAGGGCACGAAGGGGACCCAAGCTATATCATTAGAAGAGACAAAGCTCAGATTATTAATAACCAACTATTTATCCCTCAAAATACACCTGAGGGCATTTGGCATTTTTATATGACGTTGCGAAGAAAACGTCCTAATAATCAAAAACTTTCATTTGTTCTCACATTTAAAGTTGGGGCATCAACAAGTGAGCACGAAAACCTTGAGCCTAGACCTGATCTTAATGAGTATCCTGCCAATGAAAGTGCGGAAAGACTAAGTATTCCAATTCCGCAGGACTCAAATGGTTCACAATCATTAGGAGCAGCGGCAAACACTGCAACACCAACTTCAATAAATGATAGTGTTGCAGAGATTAACATAACTGAACCCAAATTAACAAACGATAAGTCAGAGCCTTGGTATTGTGATGTTAAAGATAACGGACGTGTTTCTGTTGTACAAGACGCAACTAAAGGAAATGAATTGTTTGGAATATATCATTCGCCAATACCCCACGGTGGTGAAGATAAAGATGGTAGTGCTGTTAACTCAAATACTAACTCTGATATGGGTAGCGACCCTAAAGTTTGTCGTTTTGAAATGAATCCACAAGGGGATGTTATACAAAAAAGTACAAACAATATGTATCTTATTAGCCCTGAAAATTTAAAAATATTGGTTGAAAATACTGTGCAACAGCAAGTAGCAGAACTTTGGACATTACATTGCCCTTTAGTTCAAATTAAAGGTGATGTAAGAATTGAAGGAAAATTATTAGTAACTGATGATGCAACATTTAAGGATAATGTTAAAATGGAACGAAATTTAGAAGTTGATGAAAATGTTCATACTAAAGGTAGCGCCAATGTTGATGGTGAAGTTACTGCAAAAGCAAGTGGTTCTGGTGTAACAT
>JALWSJ010000115.1 GCA_026993705.1 Flavobacteriales bacterium | reverse complement strand
GCAGGTGTTTTCGGAATATTCAGAGGATACCAAAATACCTCTTGGGCGATGAAAATCAGTCTTGCAGGCGGGTTGGTAAATTTATTTTTAGACTTGCTTCTTATTCATGGTATTGAAGGTTACTTGCCGGCAATGGGCGTAAAAGGTGCGGCTCTTGCGAGTCTGATTGCTCAAGCAATTATGGCGGCGTTAGGCGGTTGGTTTTTGATAAAAAAGACCCCCTTTAACCTTCACATCACACTAAAAATAAATCCGCATCTAAAAGAAACATTAGCTTTAAGTGCCAATATGCTGATACGAACCGTTGCACTGAATATCAGTTTTATTTTAGCACTTCGCTTTGCTAATACTTACGGAGAAAAAGTACTTTCAGCCTATGCTTTAGGGATAAATATTTGGTTGTTTTCTTCTTTTTTTATTGATGGATATTCTAATGCAGGCAATGCTATATCAGGTAAGTTGTTAGGCGAGAGAAACATGGATAAGCTGAAGCACTTAGGTTTATTTTTAATCAAAATAAATGTCGGAGTTGCACTTGTTTTAAGTCTGGTTTATGCTCTTGCCTCGCCACTTATAGCTCGGATTTATTTTGAAGAAGATATACGTCCTATTTTCTATTCTTTCTTTTGGATAATCATCATTTCACAACCTGTAAATTCCATAGCTTTTTCGTTGGACGGTGTTTTTAAAGGCTTAGGAAAAGCAAAAGTCCTACGCAATATCTTGCTCATTGGGACATTCTTAATTTTTATACCACTACTTTATTTATTCAATTATTTAGGTTGGGGAATACAAGGAATTTGGTTTGCCTTCTTAGCCTGGATGGCATGGAGAGCCGGAAGTTTATTTGTACTCTTTCTCCGATTATTTGATAAAAGATAAAGATGTGTTGGGCGTTCCCCACAATTTCAAAAACAACATTTCGCTCAGGCGAAACGATGTTTTTGAAATTGTGGGTCGGGCTATTACTACTCACTCTTTTGGTTTGCATATATGCAACAAACCAAAAGGAGTTCAAACACGCCGTTCTATCCCTAACGTGTGTGAAATGAGTGCTAAGAAAATGAGTTTTGGTTTCTTTAGGCGATGAAGAAAATCTTTGCATAGCACCCGCTATGGAAATATTTTTTGAAGAAGTATAAAGGAAATAAAAACATTTTATGGTGCTCATTTTACACAGGTTAGGGATATCAATACCTAACGCGAGCGAAATTGGCTGAAAATAAAATGCTTTATAAAGCTCATTTCAATGTTTAAGTAATAGAATTACACGCCTAACATCCCTTTTTCTCTAAGGTTCTTCAAGAAATCATCAAGAGCCATAACATCAGGAACAAGAACCTCTCTTGCTTTACTGCCTCTATGTGCTCCAATAAGTCCGGTCGCTTCCATTTGGTCGATGATTCTACCCGCTCTGTTGTATCCTATCTTTAATTTTCGTTGGATTAATGATGCTGAACCTTGTTGTTGATTCACGATAATATAGGAAGCATCTTCAAATAAACAATCTAATTTATCATCTATTTCTTTGCTGCTTTCTTGAGCGTTTTCATCTACATATTCAGGCAATAAATACGCATCAGGATAAGCTCTTTGGCTTCCAATAAAATCGGTAATTGCTTCAACTTCCGGTGTATCTACAAAACCGCATTGCAAACGAATAAGGTCATTTCCTGTTGAGAACAACATATCACCACGTCCAATAAGTTGGTCGGCACCTCCGGCGTCTAATATCGTCCGGGAATCTATTTTAGAAGTTACCCTAAAAGCTGCACGAGCAGGGAAATTGGCTTTAATAATACCTGTAATTACATTTACCGAAGGTCTTTGTGTAGCAACTATTAAGTGAATACCAATTGCCCTTGCTAACTGAGCCAATCGGGCAATAGGAGTTTCCACCTCTTTACCTGCCGTCATTATCAAATCGGCAAACTCATCTATCACCAAGACAATATACGGTAAATAACGATGTCCCTTTTCAGGGTTTAATTTTCTATGTATAAACTTTTCGTTGTATTCTACAATATTTCTCACATAGGCATCTTTCAATAATTCATAGCGTTGATCCATTTCTACACACAAACTATTCAAGGTAGCTACTACTTTTTGTGTGTCGGTGATGATGGCATCTTCTTCTCCCGGTAACTTTGCTAAGAAGTGTCGTTCAATTTTATTGAACAAAGTCAGCTCTACCTTTTTGGGGTCAACTAGGACAAACTTAACTTGCGAAGGGTGTTTTTTATACAAAATAGAAACCAAAATAGCATTCAATCCAACCGATTTTCCTTGACCGGTAGCCCCCGCCATTAAGAGGTGAGGCATTTTTGCCAAATCGGCAACAAAAGTTTCGTTTGAAATGGTTTTTCCCAAAGCAACCGGCAGTTGCATATCTGAATTTTGAAATTTATCCGAAGCGATTAAAGCACGCATTGCTACAGTTTTCGAATCGGAATTTGGAACCTCAATTCCTACTGTACCTTTACCCGGCATAGGTGCGATAATACGAATCCCCAAAGCAGCTAAACTAAGAGCTACGTCGTCCTCTAAATTCTTGATTTTGGAAATACGAACTCCGGGTGCCGGAACAATTTCATACAGAGTAACCGTTGGTCCGATGGTGGCTTTTATTTTAGATATTTCTATCTTATAGTGCATCAACGTTGTGATGATTTTGTTTTTGTTTTCCTCCAGTTCTTCTTTGTTTAAACTTGGGCTTCCGTCACCGTAATCGACTAACATATCAACATCGGGGAGTTTATATTGAGAAAGTTCTAATTTAGGGTCAAAAAGTCCAAAATCTTTCGCCAAACCTTTTAGCTCTGATTTGGAAAGTTCCTCTGCATCATCTTCTGCTATGGTTACTTCAAAACCTTCATCCAAATCTAATTTTTCTTCTTGTTTTGGTGGTTGAACAACCGTTTCAAATGTTTCTTGTTCTGGTTCTTTAATTATTTCGGAATCTGTCGGCAATTCTATTTCCATTTCCGGAAGAACCACTTTTTTCGGTTTGTTTTTCTTTGTTGGTTGTGGCACGGAAAACTCAACCACTTCGGGTTCTTTTTCGGGTTTTATTTGTTCAGGTTTAATAGTATTTATCGCCTCTTTTTCTTCTTCAGGGATAAATTCCGAATTGTTCTTCTCGTCTAATTTTTCTTTCCATTTTTTTAACCATTCATAAGAAGGGTTAAATAGTACGACTACGGCTAGATACCCTGTAAATAAAACAAAAAGACCTGCCCCTACACTTCCGACAACATTGCTCACTGACTTGATAACTTGATGACCAAAAAATCCTCCCATAAAATCGAGAGGAGAACCGAAAATAAAAGCAAAAAAGATTGAAATCCAAACCATGGATACCAAACTGATTTTGGTTGTTCTGACCAAGGGTAAAAGCGTAATTCCGGAAAGGATTCTGACTCCGTATAAGAATAAAAGAAATGGAAAAGCATAAGAAGCTACACCAAACCAAACTTTTAAAAATTTATGTGCCGTAAAAGCTCCAAGTTTTCCCAACCAGTTTTTTACGGTAATTTCATCACCTGAAAAAACGAAAGAAAAAGTTTGTCCATCGATGATACTGTAATCGTTTTTCCACGTAAAAAGATACGATGTAAAGCTGATAAACAAATAAAAAGACATTAAGATAAAGAACAATCCTATTGATTTTCTTACTCGCTCTTCTTTAAGGATTTGTATGACTTTTGCTACTCCACCAAACTTAAATTTAGGAGTTGTTTTTTTCTTTGTCTTTTCTTTGTCTTTATTTTTAAAAGTATTCTTTTTTGCCATTTCAATAAATTGAATTTTGTAAAAAATAAAAGTACGTTAAATTCATTTTCGTTTGTTGATTGGTTTATTCAGTTTTTAACGTAGGTTTGTTAGCTTGAATATTTTTTGCCTTTGTTTTTAGAGAAATACACTTGTTTTCTTAGTGTTTAGCTGTTTTCGCGTTAGGGATAGAACGGTTTGTTCGAGCTCTTTTTTGCTTGCTTGCTGTTTGCAAGCAAAAAAAGCGAGTAGTGATAGCCCGACCCTAATCTGCAAAAACAACGTTTCGCGAGAGCGAGATGTTGTTTTTGTAGATTAGGGGAACGCTCCAAAAAAACAAAATATCCACGTCTTAAACATTAAAAATAAATCGTACCTTTGTTTGCATATTTTTAACTAAAATCAAACCTAAAATGAGTACTACAACTTTGCTAGAGCGACACATTGGGTCAAATGAAAAAGACCAACAAGAGATGTTGTCGAAAATTGGGATGAGCTCCATTGACGAATTAATCGAAAAGACGATACCTCAAGGAATCCGACTGAAGACGGGACTCAATTTGCCTGCTCCACTGAATGAATTTGAATATTTGACTCACATTAAGGAATTGGCAAGCAAAAATAAAATATATAAGACTTACATCGGAAAAGGGTATTACAATACTTTTTTACCTCCTGTAATTCAACGTAATGTATTGGAAAATCCGGGGTGGTATACAGCTTATACGCCTTATCAGGCTGAAATTTCGCAAGGAAGATTGGAGGCACTACTTAACTTTCAAACGATGATTTTGGACTTGACGGGGATGGAAATTGCCAATGCTTCGTTATTGGATGAAGGTACTTCTGCTGCTGAAGCGATGTTAATGTTTTTTCACGCGAGAAGTAGAGCACAGGTAAAAGCGGGAGTGAATAAGTTTTTTGTTTCCGATACATTGTTTCCTCAAACTATTGATGTCTTGAAAACAAGAGCTCTACCTGCGGGAATTGAGTTGGTGTTTGGCAATCCTTTTGATTTTGAATCCGATGAATCTTTCTTTGGTGCTATTGTTCAGTATCCGGATAATAATGGGAGTGTTTATTCTTACGAAAGCTTTGTGGAAAAGGCTCATGCTACGGGAACTATGGTTGCCGTGATTGCCGATATTATGAGTTTGGTTCTATTAGAGGCTCCGGGCAAATGGGGTGCTGATGCGGTTGTGGGAAATACACAACGTTTTGGTGTTCCTATGGGTTATGGTGGTCCTCACGCGGCTTACTTTGCTACGACAGAGTCTTTTAAAAGACAAATTCCGGGAAGGATTATCGGTGTTTCTGTAGATGCAGACGGTAATAAAGCGTTGAGAATGGCTTTACAAACCAGAGAACAACATATCAAAAGAGCTAAAGCAACTTCTAATATTTGTACAGCTCAAGCTTTATTAGCGGTTATGGCAGGTATGTACGCTGTGTATCACGGTAGTGAGGGATTAAAAGAGATTGCTTCTTCCATTCACCATAAAACAACAGCACTTTACAACGGATTGCACGCACTTGGTTTTACGGTGGAAAACGATTCGTTTTTTGATACGTTGACCATAGCTACTGAGAAAGGTGAAGATATTAAAAAAATAGCAGAAGCCAATGAAGTAAATTTCTTCTATGGTAAAAATACGGTTCAAATAAGTATTGACGAGACGACTTCTTACGAAGATGTTTTGCAAATATTAAATATTTTCAGTGAAGTTTCAGGTAAAGGAAAATATGAAAGTATAGAGAAAGAAGCATGGGCGTTACCGGAAGAATTGCTTAGAAAAGACGATATTCTAACGGATACTGTGTTTAATAAATTTCACACGGAAACAGAAATGATGCGTTATTTGAAACGCCTTGAAAATAAAGATTTATCGCTTGTTCATTCGATGATTTCTTTAGGTTCTTGTACAATGAAACTGAATGCTGCTAGTGAGTTGATGCCGATTACTTGGCCTGAATTTGCTAATCTTCATCCTTTTGTTCCATTAAATCAAGCTCAAGGTTTTATAGAAATTATAAATAATTTGGATAAGTACCTTAGTGAAATTACCGGTTTTGAAAAAATGTCGATGCAACCCAATAGTGGTGCTCAGGGAGAGTATACCGGATTAATGGTTATTCGAGCTTATCATAAAGACCGAGGAGATGACCAACGTACCGTTTGTTTGATTCCTTCTTCGGCTCACGGAACCAATCCTGCAAGTGCTGTAATGGCAGGAATGGATATTGTGGTGGTAAAATGTGATGATAAAGGAAATATTGACGTGGAGGATTTAAGAACAAAAGCCGAACAGTATAAAGACACTTTAGCGGCTTTGATGGTTACTTACCCTTCAACTCATGGAGTTTACGAAGATTCAATCACTGAAATTACAGCCATTATTCATCAAAATGGTGGATTAGTCTATATGGACGGAGCGAATATGAATGCTCAAGTCGGGCTAACCAACCCCGGTAATATAGGGGCAGATGTTTGTCATTTGAACTTACACAAAACTTTTGCAATTCCTCATGGTGGAGGAGGTCCTGGAGTTGGGCCTATTGGTGTTAATGATAAATTAACGGCTTATCTTCCTTCAAATCCTTTGGTTAAAACTGGTGGTGAAAAAGCAATTACAGCCGTAAGTTCTGCCCCTTGGGGAAGTGCTTTAGTACTCCTTATCTCATACGGATATATCCGTATGTTGGGTGCTGAAGGGTTAAAAAAATCTACGGAAATGGCAATTCTAAACGCGAATTACATGAAAGCAGTATTGGAATCGGCTTATCCGATTTTATACACGGGTAAAAACAATACCGTGGCTCACGAAATGATTTTGGATTGCCGTTCTTTTAAAAAATCGGCAGGAGTGGAAGTTATCGACATTGCCAAACGTTTGATTGATTACGGCTTCCATGCTCCAACCGTTAGTTTTCCTGTTGCGGGAACGTTAATGATAGAACCAACGGAAAGCGAATCGAAAGATGAATTGGATTTGTTTTGCTCGGCAATGTTGCAAATTCGAAATGAAATAAACACCATTGAAAACGGTGATGCCGATTCTAAAAATAATCTTTTGAAAAATGCTCCGCATACTGCATCAATGGCTGTAGCCGATGAATGGAATTTACCTTATACCAGAACCGAAGCTGTTTATCCTTATGAATATAGTAAAAACAATAAATATTGGGTTCCTGTAAGAAGAATAAACGATGCTTACGGCGACAGAAATTTGGTTTGCAGTTGTACACCTATTGAAGAGTATATTCAACCGGCTTAAACCACTTCAAATTGAATTTAAACTACAACATAACAACCATTGCTAAAGCAATTGACTGTACTAATGTAGTGAATAATACAGCGACTATCAATACCGTTTTTATTGATAGTCGCTGTTTTTTTGATGCAAAAACATCTTTGTTTTTTGCTTTAAAGGGAAATAAAAACGATGGACATCAATTCATAGAAGAACTCTATAAAAAAGGGCTTCGCTATTTTGTAGTGGACAGCAGCAGGAATCTGCCTAACCTAAAAAATGTTGTTTATTTAAAAGTAGAAAACACACTTGTCGCACTCCAAAAATTAGCAATATTTCACCGGAATAACTTTCATCTTCCTACAATTGCTATCACGGGAAGTAATGGTAAAACAAGTATAAAGGAGTGGTTGTATATTTATCTGAAAGATTTCTATAATATCGTAAGAAGTCCCAAAAGTTACAATTCTCAAATCGGCGTTCCGCTTTCTTTGTTGCAGGTGAATTCACAACATACGTTGGCTATCATTGAGGCAGGTATTTCTCAAAAAGGAGAAATGGAAAAACTCGAATCGATGATTCAACCCGATTACGGAATTTTGAGCAAAATAGGAACGGCACATTTAGAGAATTTTTCCAATAGGGAAGAGCTGGAAAAGGAAAAATTACAGCTTTTTGAAAATGTTGTATTTTTTCATCATTATAAAGACAATTTCCAAGAAATAAAAAAAGAAAATGAGTCCTATTTTATCAAAAAAACTATTCCTCGTTCCTCTTTTACGGAAATTGTTCTAAGAAACAACCAAAAGGAGTTTGTTTGTAAATTGCCTTTTACCGACAAAGCTTCTATCGAAAACGCATGTACATGTATTTCGTTTTTGCTCAAGTTTAATATTCCTGTCGAACACATTGTTCGGCAAACAGAAAAATTATCGGCAATTGCCTTTCGGTTGGAAACCCAAAAAGGCAATAACAACAATACAATTATTCGGGATAACTACAATTCTAATCTAACTTCACTTTCCATTGCTTTAGATTATACACAGCGATTTAACCAACAGAAAAAGGTAATTTTGTTGACCGACTTATTACAAGATAAAATATCAACCGAGCATCTGTATCAAGAAGTCGCTAAGCTCATCAATCAAAGAAAGCCGGATATTTTTGTCGGTATAGGTGAGAATATGAAGAAATTTCAACATTTATTCCATCAAGGTCATATCTATCAAAATGTTGAAGATTTTATACAGGGGTTCAATCTAAATAAACTCGATAACGCTTGTATCTTAATCAAAGGAACAAAAGACTTTCAGTTAGACAAAATCAACCGCTTGTTGGTGCATCAAACTCATCAAACTTTTTTAGAAATAGATTTAACAGCTCTTTTGCAAAATATAGATTATTACAAAAGTAAATTAAATCCCAAAACCCAACTAATGTGCATGGTAAAAGCGTTTGGTTATGGTTCGGGTATCCGTGAAATTTCTACCATTTTACAACATCATAACATCGACTATCTTGGTGTTGCTTATACAGATGAGGGCGTTGAACTTAGAGAGCAAGGGATTAAAACACAGATATTGGTAATGAACCCCGAAGAAGTTTCCTATGAAGAAATCATACGTTACCAATTAGAACCTTCTCTATACAGTCTACATCAATTAGAAAATTTTATACACTACCTCATTGATAAAAACAAACGTTCTTATCCGGTTCATCTAAAAATAGATACAGGAATGCATCGTTTAGGTTTTTTAGAAGAAGATATTGATGAACTAATTGCTACGCTCAACAGTCAGCCCGAAATTTACGTTAAGGGCATTTTTAGTCACTTAGCGGTAGCCGATGAACAGGAAGAACAAGGCTTTACTTTGGTACAAATAGAAAAATTCAAACAAATTAGCAACAGAATAGAAACGAATATTGGCTATTCAACAACCAAGCACATTCTTAATTCAGCAGGAATAGAACATTACCCTTCATTTCAATTCGATATGGTTCGTTTAGGTATCGGAATGTACGGAGTTTATCGTCATCCTCATACAATACCGGTACATACTTTGAAAACAAAAATATCACAAATTAAAACCGTAAAAAAAGGAGAATACATTGGCTATGGAAAATCTGTGCGAACCGAAGAAGATACAATTATCGGAATTATACCCATCGGGTACGCCGATGGCTTTTCTCGTCGTTTAAGCAATGGGAAAGGGACAGTTTGGATAAAGGGACAGCAAGCACCGGTCATAGGAAGAGTATCAATGGATATGACCGCTGTAAACTTGAGTAAAATAGAGGGAATAAAAGAAGGAGAAGAAGTTGAAATATTCGGTAAACATCGCCCAGTTGAAGATTTGGCAAAAGAAATCGATACCATTCCTTACGAAGTGCTAACTTCCGTCTCCGCAAGAGTTGTTCGTACTTATTTTGAAACATAAGAATACAAATGTTTTTGAATGGAAATATACAATGGTTAAAAACTCTTCCTGCTATTTGCAATGTCATAAAGAATCAATCGATCATAAAAATCAATGGGGTCTTTGTAGTAAATCTTAAAAATATATTCGTTTTCAGTTTCAAAATGAGTGCCCTCAATTGTACTCATTTTAGCCTTCTGTTCTCCGTCTTTTAAAAACAGATAAGTATAATTGTAATAGCCTTGTTTCAGATATGCCGAAACTTCATAACTTCTTGTTTCCGGATTATACTTCATCTTAAAACGATTTTTTAGTTGCCAATCGGAAAAACCACCAAACAGAAACAAATCTCCATTTGCAAAAGGCTGGTCAAAAGGCACACTAAAATATACGTAAACATACTCACTTTCCAGATGCCAATCATCTTGATCAATTGTCTTGATGATAAAACGCCCATCTATATCCTGATAATTCAAATATTTCTTATATGTTCGCTTATAATCTGGAGACATCACACAAGTGTAAAATTTCTCATCACGATAAATAGCGGCAACCCTATTTGTTTTACTCCTAACGGTAGTCAAATCAATATTTCTGAACTCATTCCCACCCTCAAAAACATTTTCATCATCGTAATTGAAAATCATTTCTTCCTGTTTTACGAAATTAGGTTTCAATCCTTTGCAAGCATTATCCAAACGATGGTTTTGTTCAATGACCACTTTTAGGTTACTATACGGATTGGTAATTTCTTGCGGATTAAACAATAAATTAAAATCCACTTCTTGCATGTAATATTTATCATCTAAATTCGTCGGGTATTTAATCTTCGGAAGCAAATTCAACTTGTTTTCACTCACAAAAAAACGATGCGACAAAATGAATTCATCCGGATTATTTTCATTAAAGACCAACAAAGCATAATTCCCCGATTTTGTGAAATTTATATTCTCGTTCGGAAACTCTAAATAATAATGAATATAAGGCTGAAGCGTATTAAACGAAGCTTTGTAACTCTGAATGTAATTATCATTAAACCCTTCCAAATATTCCAAGTAATCCAAATTGTCAGGATGCCAATCCGCATCACAATGAATAATACGGTATTGAAAGGTTTCAAAATCACCATCCAGCACATCAAAATGAAACTCCAACCTCTCGTTGCTACCCAAAGGAATCACCGGCTCAGATAAGTCTAAATTCTTCTTAAAAAGCAAAACCGTTGCAATATCCCTACGATACGTAGTAGAATAAATCACCGTGTCCGCAGCCTGAGAAAAAGCAGAAACAGAAACAGAAAAAATAAAAAATAAAAAAGCAGCTAAAAATCCATTCATAAAAGTATCCAAACAAAAAATGCTCCGAAAATTCCGAAGCATTTTAAAAAAGCGTTAACTAATAATTTCTTACGCCACGTATTCTTCCGGTTTAAAGTGAAAATCAGCCTCAATTTTAGCATTTTCATCACTATCCGAACCATGTACCGCATTTCTACCGATAGATTCAGCATACTTAGCTCTGATTGTACCTTCTTCCGCTTCCGCAGGATTAGTAGCACCAATTAATTTTCTAAAATCTTCAACCGCATTCTCTTTCTCTAAAACCGCAGCAACAATAGGACCTGATGTCATATATTCAACCAATTCACCGTAAAAAGGACGATCTTTGTGAACTGCATAAAATTCCTTAGCTTCATCCTCAGTCAATTTACGCAATTTCATTGCAACGATTTTAAATCCTGCATCGGTAATCATTTGTAAAATATTCCCGATATTGTTATCCTCAACCGCATCCGGTTTAAGCATTGTAAAAGTTCTTGTACCAGCCATTTGTATATAAAAATTTAAGTTAGTTTACTGTTTCGAGCGACAAAAGTAATCAATCTTTTTATATTAAACCTTAAATCCGCAAGTGATTTCGTTATGAAAAGTCAAAATGTGTATTATTATAGGTCAAGCACAGTTTAAATAGTGTGATACACGCAAGCGTAACCATAGCTACGGGGAGTATCGAAAAACGAGCATTGTCAATAATGAAAATGAAGTGGAGTTTGGCTTTGTGATAGAATTTCACTTGTGGCTTTAAGGTTAAAACTGAATAATCGGATTAAAATGTATGATTTGGGCATTCCCTTTACGGCATAAACAGCAATTCCATTGTATTACATTGCTTTTTAACGCCGTAAAGGTCGGGCTATCACTACTCACTCTTTTTGCTCTCAAAAGGAAGAGGGCAAAAAGGAGTTCAAACACGCCGTTCTATCCCTAACGCAAGTGGAATGAGTGCATAGAAAGTGAGTTTTAGTTTCTTTAGACGATGAAATATTATTTATACAGTTACAATACAATAGGCAAAAAGTCAATGCCGTTTAATTACTTTTTGTCAGTTTGTCTTATTTTTATTCCAATACTAGCCACGTCATCCAAATCATTCAAACGCATAGCGTGGTTAAATTTAATAGTGTACTTTCCTTTCAAGGGGAATTTTCTTTTTCGTATATATTTCGATTGCGTGATTACATACGTTCCCGAAGTTTTTCCCAACCAGTAACCATATTCATCTGCTAAAATTATCTCAATTGTGTCAGTTCTAGCTTTACCATTGGGAAATTCTAAGTCAGAAAACAAATAAATATTACTCCATTTATAATTTTCGTTATTTCTCACCGAAACAAAAATGTCATATAGATTAACAGTGTCCTCAATGTCAAAGTTAAACGTAACAGTGTCGTTAAGTTTCCATACCTCGTTTGGAATATCAATGCTTTGCGTAAATAGTACTCCGTCTTCCTTACAGGCGTTTAGAGAGAGCAATATACTTGCAAAAACAAGAAGTAAATTTAAATTCCGAATCATTTTATTCTTTAGGTTTGTTGTTTTGAGATGTATTAGTTCGTTTATTGTTGTTCTTTGAACGATTATTTCTCTTGTTTTTATGATTTCGGTTATTTGATTTTTTAGCAGTTGGGTGCTGTTTATCTCCTTCTTTCTTTTTTTCAGGATTAGTTTTTCTGTTTTTTGTGTTGTTTCGTTTATTGTTTCTTTTCTTCTTTTTATTAAAGTTTTTATCAAAACGTGTTAAATCATCTTGTCCGACAACATTTTCATAAGCAGGTTCAATTTCGACTTCTTCAACAACAGCAAAGCTGTTCAAGTCTTTAGGGAAAACACCTTTTTTATTCATCTCGATAACTTCCCTAACCTTTTCTATTTCCAAAGGGATGATGCTGTTTCCTCCCTTTTCTTTTTGTACCAAAAACCACATCATTCGTCTAAAAACATCTGTTTTTATATGAATAGCATCTCCTTCTTTGGTTTTTAAAGGTCTTCGTACATCTGGGAACATTTTTAGAGCATCGGCATATTGGTCGAGCTCATAGTTCAAACAACATTTGAGTTTCCCGCATTGTCCGGCAAGTTTTTGTGGGTTTAGAGAAAGTTGTTGATAACGAGCTGCACTTGTAGAGACACTTCTAAAATCTGTCAACCACGTAGAGCAACACAATTCGCGACCACAAGCACCGATACCTCCCAGTCTTCCAGCTTCTTGTCTAGAACCAATTTGTTTCATTTCGATGCGGATTTTAAATTGTCCAGCCATCATTTTTATGAGTTCTCTAAAATCTACCCGTTGGCTAGCCGTGTAGTAGAAAATAGCTTTCTTTCCGTCTCCTTGATACTCCACGTCACTGATCTTCATCTCAAGCCCTAATTTAATAGCCATTTCTCTAGCTTGGTGCATAGTTTCCCATTCTTTTCCACGAGCATCTTTCCATGAAGCAATATCACTTTCGCTAGATTTCCGATAAATCTTTTTTAGCTCTCGAGTAGGAGTCGTAACTTTTTTACGTTTCATTTGGTGTTTAACCAATTCTCCTGTAAGCATTACGATGCCCACATCAAAGCCTGGTGCTCCTTCTACAGTAACGGTGTCGCCTTTACATAAGTTTAGACGTTTTTCGTTTCTGTAAAAATCCTTTCTTCCATTTTTAAACGCAACCTCTACCACGTCAAAAATTTTCATTCCGCTAGGAAAAGGTAAATCGGCTAACCAGTTGAAAACTGACATTCTTTCGCATCCTCCCGAAGCACAGTTTCCGTTGCTCTTGCATCCGTTTGGAACGTTATTTTCTGTTATATTATTTGAACAAGTAGTACACCCCATTGTTTTTTATCTAAATTTTATGATATTCGGAAATAAGATTATGTTTTTTTGTAAATACAAACCTTTAAAACGAATTTTATGTACGGAGCATATACTCCGTAAATTTCAATCCGCTAAGATAATTAAAATAGTCGGTATTTGTCTTTTAAGGTATAAAAGTTAGTTGATAGATTTAGTGAACTTTAACAAAAGTTACGAAAAACAATCCTTAACTTTGCCAAAAATTAAATACAAAACAATGAATAAATTTGAAGTAAAAACAGGCGAAGGTTTAAACGATATTAAATTCGGGATAACAAGAGAAGAATTAGAATCTTTATTGGGGAAGCCTGATGAAGTTGATGGTTTTTCTTACGAAGAAGATGGTCAAGAAAATGATACTGAAGCTTGGCACTACGATGAATATGAAATTTCATTTTCTTTTGACAAAGACGACAATTGGTTGCTTGGGACAATAGCATCTAGTGCAGAAGATACGATTTTTGCAGGAGAAAAAATTATGGGATTAGATCCTGACTCGGTAATGAATCTTTTAAGAGCTAACGGTATTGATGATGCGGTTTTGGAAGATTTATCAACACCTGAAAACCCAAATCATCATGTAATAATGGTTGAGGATGATTCTATAAATTTTTGGTTCGAAGACGGAGAGTTGTCAGAAGTGCAATGGAGTCCTTTTTGGGAAGATGAAGAAACAATTGTTTGGCCAAATTAAGGTGCTATTTGACAGAATTCAATTCTGTTTTCTTATCACTCATTTTACCTGCGTTAGGGATAGAAGTGGCATCCTTTTGAGTTGTTGCATATATGCAACTCAAAAGATATAACGGATAGCCCGACCTTTCACGAGTAAAAAAAAGAATGGTTGGTAACCATTGTTTTTTTTATTCGTGAAAGGGAACGCCCATAAAACTAAAAAAATGACTAAAATATTTAATATAGTAGCCACATTAGAAGGTATTTCTTTATTGGTTTTGTTCTTTATTGCAATGCCTTTAAAATATGTATGGGATATGCCTCAGTATATTTATCCTGCGGGAATGGTTCATGGCGTTTTGTTTATCGGCTATGTTTTTTTAGCTTTGTTGATAAAAGAACAACAGCAATGGAATTTAAAAGTAATGCTGATTGTACTTTTTGCTTCAGTAGTTCCTTTTGGGACGTTTTATATAGAAAAGAAATACGTAAAATAAAAATATGTCAGACGATAAAAAGATAATTTTTTCTATGGTGAATGTGAGTAAACAAACACCACAAGGAAAACAAATTTTAAAGGATATTTATCTGTCCTTTTATTACGGTGCTAAAATTGGTATTTTAGGGCTTAATGGTGCAGGAAAGTCTACGGTGATGCGAATCATTGCAGGTTTAGATGACCAGTACCAAGGAGAAGTTGTTTTTTCACCGGGGTATAGTGTGGGATATTTACCACAAGAGCCTAAGTTGGATGAGACCAAAACCGTAAAGGATATTGTAAAAGAAGGCGTGCAAGAGACAGTAGATGTTTTGGCGGAGTACGAAGAAATCAACAACAAGTTTATGGATGAAGAAATCCTAAACGACCCTGATAAGATGAACGCCTTAATCGAGCGTCAAGGTAAAGTGCAGGAACGTATCGACCAATTGGATGCATGGGATTTGGACTCAAAATTAGAGTTGGCAATGAATGCTTTACGAACACCTGATGGAGACACGCCAATTAAAAATCTATCGGGGGGTGAACGTCGTAGAGTAGCTCTTTGTCGTTTGTTGTTGCAAGAACCTGATATTCTTCTTTTAGATGAGCCGACCAACCACTTAGATGCAGAATCTGTGAATTGGTTAGAACAACATTTGGCACAATATAAAGGAACAGTAATCGCTGTAACGCACGATAGATATTTCTTAGATAATGTTGCAGGTTGGATATTGGAATTGGATAGAGGAGAGGGGATTCCTTATAAAGGAAACTACTCGTCTTGGTTAGAGCAAAAAGCAAACCGTCTTGCGAAAGAAGAAAAGCAAGAGTCGAAACGTCAAAAAGCCTTAAAACGTGAGTTAGAATGGGTGAGAAAAGGAGCGAAAGGAAGACAAAGTAAAGGGAAAGCACGTTTGAATAACTACGAAGCGATGCTTGCAGAAGATATAAAAGAAAAAGAAGCTCGTATAGAAATTCCAATTCCTAACGGACCTCGATTAGGAAATGAAGTGATAGAAGCTATAAATGTAGCGAAAGGATATGGTGATAGATTGCTGTACGAAAACTTAAACTTTAAATTGCCACCAGCAGGAATAGTAGGAGTAATAGGGCCTAATGGAGCAGGGAAAACAACGCTTTTCCGAATGATAATGGGAGAAGAAACACCCGATGCAGGAGAGTTTAAAATCGGCTCGACGGTAAAGATTGGTTATGTCGATCAGACCCATAAAGACGTTGACCCTAATAAATCGGTTTATGAAGTCATAAGCGGAGGAAACGAAGTCATAGAAGTCGGAGGAAAAACCATTAACGCAAGAGCTTATGTCAGCCGTTTCAATTTCAGCGGAAGCGACCAACAGAAAAAAGTAGGAGTGCTATCGGGGGGAGAGCGAAACCGTTTGCATTTAGCGATGACCTTAAAGACCGAAGCCAATGTATTGTTGTTGGATGAGCCGACGAATGATATAGATGTCAATACATTACGTGCGTTAGAGGAAGGGATTGAAAGTTTTGCAGGTTGTGCTGTGGTCATCTCGCACGATAGATGGTTTTTAGACAGGATTTGTACGCATATTCTAGCTTTTGAAGGCGATTCTTCGGTCTATTTCTTCGAGGGAACATTCTCAGAGTATGAGGCCAACCGTAAGAAAAAATTAGGAGATATAGTCCCGCAAAAAGTAAAGTACAAAAAATTGGTACGTTAGTTTATTGATAATTTGGGCGTTCCCCTAAACACAAAAAGCACATACCCTCGCGGGATACGTGCTTTTTGTGTTTAGGGTCGGGCTATCACTACTCACTCTTTTGTGTTGCATAAGTGCAACAACACAAAAGGAGTTCAAACACGCCGTTCTATCCCTAACGTGTGTAAAAAGAACGATAAGAAAATGAGTTTTAGTTTCTTTAGACGATGAAAAAAATCTTTGCATAGCACTCGTTATGGAAATAATTTTTAAAGAAGGATAAAGGACGTAAAAACCTTTTTTTTGTGCTCATTTTACATAGGTTAGGGATATCAATCCCTGACGCGGACGGAATGAGTGCTTAGAAAGCGAATTTTAGTTTCTTTGGATGATGAATAGTTCGTTCATTAACGCAAAGAATTTTTATCCGATAATTTATTAACAATCTCATTATTATTCAGTGTTTTATCAAAAACTTAACAGATGTTTATTATTTTATTTATATTTTTACATTGATTAAGTTTACAGGATAATAAAAACACCACAGATTATGATTAAAAATATACTTATAACAACGCTCATTTTGCTACTAGGTATAGTATCAAAAGCACAGACAATATATGAAAGTGTTCAGACAGGTAATTGGGAGGATTTAGCAACGTGGACTACTGTAACTTATTCCGTAGTTTTTGTGCCTCCGTCGGGTTATACAATTGTTCCTACCTACGGACCAGCTACAACTCCACCTACTTCAGCAGATTATGTTACCATAAAAGATAATCATACGGTTACGATTAACTCTGCTGCGACAGCAAGGGTTACAACTATGTATAGTACAGCCGTAACAACACCCGCAAAAATAGTAGTTACAACAGGAAACTCGTTAACATCGGATACAGTGTCTTTTTATCCTACTGGCACGGGATTAAGTCAAGTAGAGAACAATGGAACTGTTACAGCTGTTAAGACTTCTTTTACGTTATCAAGTGCGGGAGCCGTTGGAGAAATAACAAATAATTCGACTTATAGGACAACAAATACGGTTTTTGATGAAACACAAGGGACAGCCCGAATAATTATAAATACAGGGGGAATTTATAGAACAGACGATGTTCAAACAAAAAACACTTCTCCTACGAATACTGTTTTTGATTTGTCAAGTGGTACAGGGGTTTTAAGAATAAGAGGTAATTTTACCACATCAACAGGAAATCATCCGAGTATAATTGGTGGTACGGCGGGTTCTAAAGTAGAATATAGAGGTACGTCGGCACAAACGATAAATACTTCCTTTCCTGAGTTTGTGTTTTGTGATTTAAGGGTTTTTAATCCTGCAGGTGCCTCTCTAGATGCTCCGCTTACAACGGTGAATTTAAAAAGGGACTTAGGTGTCTTCTCTTCAGGAGTTTTTAATCAAAATGCTCAGTCTATAGATGTCGCTCGTAATTTAATTGTTAATACGTCTAACAGTACGTTTACTTCTAATGCTAGTCTTAACGTGGTCAATAGATTGACAAATAAAGGTACATTTAATATGACTGGAGGGAATATATTGAATGTTGGTCAGGATTTGGTTAATACTGGTACGTTTAATGGAAATGGAACGATAAATATAACGAGACATTTCACAAATGATAATGGGAATTTTGTATCTACAGGTTGTAATATTAATGTACAACGAAACTGGAGTAATAGTGGCGGGACATATACTTATCATGCGGGGGATATTGTAACGCTAAACGGTACTACCGGTAACTGTAATTTTTTTGGTACAACTGAATTTTATGAACTTGTAGTTGATAAGTCCGGGAAAAGAGCAACAGTTGGTTCGGGAGATATAGTAAATATAAAAGGTTTTTTAACTATTAATGCGGGTGATTTTCGTGTTACTACAGGAGAAGCTACATTATTAAGTGATGCATCGGGAACAGCTCAGTTAGAGGCGATTGCTTCAGGAGCGTCATTTACCGGCAGTTTAAATGTACAACGCTATTTAGCCTTAGGAAACGATGGGTGGCGAGAAGTAACTTCTCCTGTACAAGGTACGACTTTACTTGATTGGCAAAATGATGGGATTGTTTTTTCCGGATTTACAGGAGCTGATTACGATGGCTCTACTTGGTATAGTTGGGTGAATAGTTACACGTATAACGAACCGAATGCCAACGGTGTAAAGGCTGATGGGTGGGTCGCAACTACTAATATTACCAATCCTACATCTTTCACAAATGGACACCGAATTTATATGGGGAATGGAGGGGCAATGACAGCTACCTTGTCGGTTAAAGGTGTTCCGAATACAGGCTTACAAGCTGTAAATATAACAAATGGTGGAACTGGAGCGTCTGATGTTCAGAATGGTTGGAACTTAATAGGTAATCCTTATCCTTGTACGATTGATTGGAATGGTTTGGCAACGTCAAATACAGAATCGGCTTATTGGATATGGAATGCTACTGCGGGTAATTATGGAGTTTATCAAACAGGTGGTGCTACGGGAACAAATGGTGTAGATAGGTATATTGCTCATTCGCAAGCATTTTGGGTACATGCTACCGCTTCAACCGGGTCTATTATTTTTCAAGAATCAAATAAAGTGAGGGTTGATAAAGCATTTGTTAAAAGTTATATTGATGAAGATTTTGTTCGAGTAAAACTAACAGGGAATGTGAATCCTTACTCTGATGAGGTGATTATTAGTTTCTCAAATGAAGCAACTGAGAATTTTGATAACGAGATGGATAGAAATAAAATGTTTACGGAGTTGACTGATGAAGCTCCAACGTTAACTGTAATGTCTCAAGATGGTCTTGATTTGTCAATAGCTTGTGTAAATGAATACAAGACGATGGATATTCCTTTGAAGGCTTATGCCGGTTCCAGTGCTTATGGAACATATACGATTGAGTTTGATATTCCTAACAATAAGTTGGTTTCGGCTTGTGTTACATTAGAAGATTTGGAAACAGGAACGATTACAGATGTTAAATCCACACCTTCTTATACGTTTACAACAACAGCAAATTCACCAGAGCAACGGTTTATTCTTCATGTAGTGCAGCCTTTTGAAACGCAAGTAACGTCAGTTTCTTGTGCGAGTACAATGGACGGACAAATTGAAGTTTCGGGAAGTGGAGTTGCAGGAGAAACATTTATTTTAATGAATGGTGCTACTTCGGTTGATACGCTT
Source organism: Flavobacteriales bacterium (assembly GCA_026993705.1). Taxonomy (GTDB): domain Bacteria; phylum Bacteroidota; class Bacteroidia; order Flavobacteriales_D; family Parvicellaceae; genus S010-51. Next base: position 5,848 of record JALWSJ010000115.1, on the reverse strand, counting down.
GTAGCTGATGCAAATGGAGTTGTTACGTTTGGTAATTTACCGGCAGGAACTTATACCCTAAATTCGAGCATTGCTTCAAATTGTGGTGCGTCAACGTTTGATATTGTGATTAATCAACCTGTTGAATTAGTAGCTCAATTTGAGTTAGATAATGATGTATTGTATTTAGATGGTAATGCAACGGTAACACCAACTAATACATCAAATGGTTCTCAATATTATTGGGATTTTGGTGACGGGGTAACAAGTATAGATGTTAATCCAACGCATACATATACGTCTGCTGGTATTTATGTGATTACGCTTACAGTTGAGAATGGTAGTTGTTCGGAAACAACAACTCAAACAGTTGAAGTGAGAGCGACAACGGGTATTGAAGAAGCGATTAGGGCAAGTGCTATTGAAGTAATAAGTACAAATGGTTTTATTACGATAAATATAAATACTGAGTTGTCAAATGCGAAATTGATACTGTTAGATGTAAATGGAAGAAAAGTGAAAGAACAAATGGTTCAGTCTAATAAAATTATTCTTTCAACCACAGATATGGCAAAAGGTATGTATTTGATAAATATTCAATCTGCAGAAGGAAATCTTGTAGAGAAATGTATGATTAGATAGTTTTTATAATTTGATTATTACGAAAGGAGAAATGCAGTAGCTTTCTCCTTTTTTTTATGAGTTGATATTTAGCAGAATTTCTTTTATGCTAGGGATAGAACGGTGTGTTTGAACTCCTTTTAGTTTGTTGCATTGTTACCAATTAAGTATATAGATATAATCTACTAAATTAATTTAAATATTTAATTGGTATGCAAACTAAAAGAGTGAGTAGTGATAGCCCGACCATTACTGCGTTAAAAAGTAGAGTGAAGGGAATGTGTGATGTGGAACTACTTTTTAATGCTGTAATGGTAGCACCCTAATCATATCCTTATATAATATTCTTTACAATAAAGTTTTAAGTAAGGGTTAAGATATGTATATTTGTTTTTGTGATTGAAGAATTTGACATACACGGCGATAATTTGGGTTCTGATAAGGATACTGAACAGTTGCTTCGTCCAAAGTTATTTGATGATTTTGCGGGGCAGGATAAGATTGTTGATAATCTTACGGTTTTTGTGCAAGCTGCAAAATTAAGGGGGGAATCTTTAGATCATGTTTTGTTACATGGACCTCCGGGATTGGGGAAGACTACCTTAGCTAATATAATAGCAAATGAATTAGGAGTAGGGTTTAAAGTAACTTCAGGACCTGTGTTGGATAAGCCTGGTGATTTAGCAGGATTGCTTACGAATTTGGAAGAGGGTGATGTCCTTTTTATTGATGAAATTCATCGGTTAAGTCCTGTGATAGAGGAGTATCTCTACTCTGCAATGGAGGATTATAAAATTGATATTCTTATTGATAGCGGTCCGAATGCGAGGACGGTACAAATAGACTTGAATCCTTTTACTTTAATTGGGGCTACAACTCGTTCGGGAATGTTGACAGCTCCTCTAAGAGCTCGTTTTGGTATTCATAGTAGGCTCTCATATTATGATACTAAAATATTAACTGATATTGTTGAACGTTCTTCTGGAATTTTAAATGTACCGATAGAATATGAAGCGGCTTATGAGATTGCGGGTAGAAGTAGAGGGACGCCAAGAATTGCTAATGCTCTTTTAAGAAGGGTAAGAGATTTTGCTCAGATAAAAGGCAACGGAACTATTACGCCAAAAATTACTCAATTTGCTTTGCAGGCTTTGAATGTTGATCAACATGGGTTAGATGAAATGGATAATAGAATTTTAGTGTCTATTATTGATAAGTTTAATGGTGGCCCAGTTGGACTAACAACAATTGCGACTGCAGTAGGAGAGGAGCCTGGAACAATTGAAGAGGTGTACGAACCTTTTTTAATAAAAGAAGGGTATATTCAAAGAACGCCAAGGGGAAGAATTGTTACGGATAGTGCGTATAAGCATTTAGGAAAAAATAAAAACACCATTCAAGGTGGATTATTTTGATTTTTTTTTAGAAATTAAGAAATAATTTATATATTAGCTACTTAAATAGAAAAAATCAAATTTGCTATGAAAAATAAAGTGTTGTTTTTAAGCTTCGTATCAGTGTTTTCTCTTCAATATTCTGCTCAGGATGTTTTGGTAGTGGATGGCGGTTCCATTAATGTTATGGGGAGTGCTTCTGTTACGGTAGTTGGAGGTATAGTTAATCAAAATTCTGGAACGATAGATAATTCCGGTACGATTAAACTTTCGGGTGATTGGACAAATAATGGGGGGAACACCATGTTGGTCAATAATAGTCAGGGTACGGTTGAGTTGAATGGCGGAGCACAGACGATTAAAGGTAGTGATGTTACAGACTTTTACAATCTAAAATTATCTGGTTCAGGTGGTTCAGTGAAGGCGATGGATATTGATGCGAATGTTTCTAATACGTTGAATCTAGGAGATGAAGAATTGCAAACACATGAAAATATTATACATGTTAATAATCCTGCTGTAGGTGCTGTTGTTTGGAATACTGGGTTTGTTAATAGTGATAAATTAGGAGGGTATTTAGCTCGTGCTACAAATAGTACTTCAAAATATACTTTTCCGGTTGGTTCCGCTGTTTTAACTGATACATATAGACCTGTGTTTTTGACTCCAACAGCATCTGGGGCGAATGTTTATGCAGTTAGATTAGCTGATGTTAATCCGGGTACTGATAATTCGGGGACTTCAGCCACCGGTGCTACGGGACCTTTTCCTGTAGCGAATAAAGACGCTCAAATTCGATCTATAAATACAGAGTTTTATTATAATATTTTCAGAATGTCCGGTGCTGCCCCTGTTGATATACAAGTTGATTATTTTAATGCTGATGGTAGTTTTCAAACACTTGCTCAATGGAGTGGTGCGAATAATAGGTGGGAAGATAGAAGTTATAGTTATACTGTTTCTTCTACTGGAAGTATTCTAAATAGTCCCGATGTTTCATTGACTAAAAATGCTGTTAATGATTTTAATACGGATGTTTTTGCATTGGCAGAGATTGAATTTACGATAAAAGTGCCAGGCGGGGTTTCTCCAAATGCAGATGGGTATAATGATAATTTTGTGATTGAAAATTTAGAGTATTTTCCTAAAAATGAATTAGTGATTTTTAATCGTTGGGGAGATGTAGTATATAAAGCAGCTCCCTATACTAACAATTGGAATGGACAAGTAAATGCGAAAATGGTGTTGGCAGGTGAAGAGGTTGTTGATGGAACTTATTTTTATATTTTGACACTTGACCCTGATGGAGAGCAGGAGCCAATTAAAGGGTATGTTGAATTGAGAAGAAAATAAAATAAACTAAACTAAACTAATTGTGTTTTAAAAATAGGAAATTATGAATAAATTATTACGAAATATAGGGATAGGGCTAGTTCTTGTTTGTTCTGCTGGAATTTCAAATGCTCAGGATTATTTTAATATGTCGATGTATATGTTGCATCAACCTTTTATTAATCCAGCTGCAATTGGTAGTTATGGGTCGTTAAATGGAGCTGGATTATTTCGTCAGCAATGGGTAGGTCTAGATGGTGCACCTTCAGTACAAGGAATAAATATAAATTCACCATTGAAAGGAACAAATGGAAATGCTGGATTTACAATTTTAAGAGACCATATTGGAGTGAATAACCGAATTAATATTGGCGGTACATATGCGTATAATATAGCAGTCGGTTCTTCTGCTAAGTTGGCTTTTGGTTTGTCGGGAATGGCGGTTTTAAACCAAAGTAATTATTCTCAGATTGAAGTGAATAATGCTAACGATCCTCTGTTTGCTAATGATACTAGAATGCATGTACAACCTAATTTTAGGTATGGTATGTATTATTACACCAATAAATTTTATGTCGGGGTATCTTTGCCTAAACTTTTAGTAAATTCAGTAACGACTGATTCAACCGGTAATGATAAGGCTACTACGTCTATGGATTTTGCTCAGATGCATTATTACATCAATGCCGGATATAAGTGGGAAGTTAAAGAAAATTTAGATTTGAATTTTTCTACATTGTTGAAGCAAGTAGCCGGAGCTCCTTTTCAATATGACTTGAATGCTCAGGTTGTTTTTAAAAAGAAAATAGGAGTTGGTTTCTCTTACCGTTCAAGCAAAACCTTTGTAGGTTTGATGTCTTATAAAATTGATGATATGTTTAAAGTTGCTTATTCTTATGATTTTTCAACTTCTCAATTAGCGGCTTATCAAACAGGTTCTCATGAAATTTTATTGTTAATATCGATGCCTAAAAAAGAGCCACTATTAATTGAACCACCAAGATTTTAGAAAATTATAGAATAGTAGTAAGAATTATTTTAACAAGGATAATATAATATATAAAGGTAATGAATAAGATTTTGATAATAATAGTTGTGCTTTTATTTTCTTTAACAGGATTTGCACAGCAGAAGGAGGTATCTATTGCTCAAGAGAAACAAAGAGGCGGGTATTATAGAGAGGCAATAAATAATTACGAGGAAGCTTTGGCTAATCCTAAAATATCAGATGACTTAAAGGTTATTGCATATAAAGGTTTGGCTAAATCTTATGAAAGGATTCATAATTATAAAAAAGCAGTAGACTTTTATGGGAAGTATTTAGTAGTTAATCCTTCTGATGTTGATGAGTATTTGAATTATAGTTCTTTGTTACGTACGGTTGGAAAGACAGAAGAGGCTAAAACATTCTTTTTGAAGTATGCAGAAGCTAAAGGAGATGCAGAATTAAAAAAGGATTTTAATGAGATGATTGATTGGGCTGAATCACATGGTGATGATGCTACACCTTATATTGTTGCTCCCACTAATATTGAAACGAATGGATATAGCATGGGAGAGTGTGAGTTTCAAGAAGGGGTTTTAACTGGTATGGCGAAGTCTTCTGATGAAGGAAAAACAGTTTTTTATAATTTAGGGTATAGTAAAAAAACAGCAGATAATACTTTTGATTCTCCAGTTATCCTATCGAAAAAATTAACGAGTGAATATTATACGGGATATCCTACGGTAACTAAAGATGGAAAGACTATTTATTTTACGGCAAACTCATCGGAGAAGAATAAATATAAACCCGGGAAAAGTAAAAAAGCTGATTATAGTTCAAAGGGAATTAATGTTTTAAAGATTTACAAGTCGGAATTTGTTGCTGGAGATTGGACGGATAGGAAAGAGCTATCATTTAATAGTAATGAGTATAGTTGTGCACATCCTTACATTACTGAAGATGGTCAAACGTTGTATTTTGTTTCAAATATGGAAGGAGGTCAAGGAGGTTATGATGTATATAAAGCAACTTTAAATAGTGATGGTACATTTAGTAAACCTCAAAATGTAGGTAGCAATGTAAACACCAAATTAGATGAGATGACACCATCTGTTATGAATAATAATTTATATTTCTCCTCTCGTGGGCATTTTGGTTTTGGTGGTTCTGATATTTTTAAATCTGAAATAAAAAAGGATGGAAGTTTTGGAAAAGCTGAAAATGTAGGTAAACCTTTAAACTCAACTTATGATGATTTTGCTTTTATGCCGAATCGAGATAATGTTTCTGGATTCTTGTCTTCTAACAGAGATGGAGAAAATGGAGAGGATAAAATTTATTCGTTTAAGTTAGTGCCTGCAGAATATAAAGTTCTTGATAAAGAAACAGGTGCTCCTATTGCTGATACTAAAATCACTGTTTATGAGAAAGTAAATGGAGAGTGGGTAGAGTCTTCTGTAAATGTGTCTGATGAAAACGGGGTATGGGGAACAAATTTTGCTAAAAATAAAGATTATAAAATAGTATATGATAATCC
>JALWSJ010000114.1 GCA_026993705.1 Flavobacteriales bacterium | reverse complement strand
GAGTTATTTCCTCAAAATTGGAAAGAACTCAATAACGAATAACATGTACTTTACCGTACGCTTACTGTTTTACTGCTGACAAAGAAACAGCTGCTGTTAACTCCGTTATTACTTTTGATGCTTCGTGTAGTGAAAATGCGGATAAATATGGTTGGTTAGGTACTATAGAACCAGACACCTGTGTGTCTTTTATGGGAGACGCGGCTTCTAAAACACAAAAAATAAAGTTTTTATGTCCCGGTACATATAAAGTTGAACTTATGGTTGAAAACGGTAAAAAATCAGATAAAACCTCAAAAAAGATTACTATCAACTAAGTAATTTAAAAGACTAATACTATCAAAGCCCGATTATTCAAATAGTTGGGCTTTGCTATTTTATTTAAACTACATCATGTATTTGGATTAGATATTTTACATTTGTATTGTGAATTTATATTTTATGAAATTTTACTTTTTCATCATACTTTTTTGTTCTACTACTATAATAAGCAGTCAAGATAATGCTGTCGTACAAAAAAACAACAAAAAAATCTATTCAAAAATTTCATTTTACGGTGTACCTTCACTTATTATCGGTAGTGGTCTATATGTACATTTAACGAATTACTATCCTTTGAAAAAACAAACCTTACAAAACAAAATCCTGACAAGATTTCCCAATTCTAAAACACATATAGATAATTTTCTTCCCTTTGTTCCCATTGCTGAAATGTATGCGGGTAAAGCCATGGGATTAGAAAGCAGAAACTCCTACTTTAACCAAACTAAATACCTATTTTTTTCTCAAGTAATTACTTCTATCATTACCCACACCATAAAACAAACTACAAAGGTTACCCGCCCCGACGGAACTCCTTTTTCCTTTCCTTCAGGGCATACATCATTTGCTTTCTCATCGGCATCCGTATTGTTTTGGGAATATAAAGATACGCACCCGTTTTTTGCTTCTACGGGATTTCTGTTTTCTACAACAACAGGGGCTATGCGTGTACTAAACAATCGTCATTGGGTATCTGATGTGTTAGTAGGGGCTGGTATTGCCCTCTTAACCACCAATATTGTTTACCATATAGAACCGTTAAAAAATTGGAATCCCTTTGAGAAGAAAACAAAAAAAGTAAAAGATTTTTATTAATTTCTACAAGAAACTAATTGCATTACCTCCCTCATTAAACAGCAAATCGAACACGCTTAAATTAGGCAAAAAACCATTTCTGTCAGAGAACACTTGCATGTACTCTTGCTCTTTGTAATGTGGAGTTGGCTTTTTCTTTGGATGCATCAACAGCCTCAAATCCTCTTCTTGTATTGGAATAAAATTTTCTGATTTTTTTATATTTACATCAATTCCCAACAGCTCTATAATTTTATCTTGTACCTCTTCGTTTAAATCTACCAAGAAATTGTATTGTTTTTCATAAAACGGAGCAAAATCATCTTCAAAAAACTCAAAATACGGCGAAGAACGATAAGCCGACTCTATTGAACGCCAATGTAAATGTTGCCACCGTTGGCTGTTGTCAATTTTAATATCTTTCATCGGTGTTCTTATGCCTCGCTTCACAAGCGGTACGATTAGCTTTAACGCTCCATTGGCTCCGTGAACAATGGCTCTATTTCTATACGATTGTTTTTGAAAATGTTCAAACTCATCGATAATTACTTCTTTATTTTGGTTTAAAATGGTGTAGTAATCTATATTTCCTAAATATACTGAACTTAATACTGTTGACATAATTACTATTTTTCTAATTGCTTAAACAAAT
>JALWSJ010000113.1 GCA_026993705.1 Flavobacteriales bacterium | reverse complement strand
ATGTAAAACACATGATATTAATCCTTATAAATGGCTACTTGATGTATTGAACCGTATTCCAGAACATAAAGCAAATAAATTATTTGAGTTATTTCCTCAAAATTGGAAAGAACTCAATAACGAATAATATGTACTTTACCGTACGCTTACGAAACTAAAACTCATTTTCTTATTGCTCTTTTTACACACGTTAGGGATAGAACGGCGTGTTTAAACTCCTTTTGTGTTGTTGCGTATATGCAATACAAAAGAGTGAGTAGTGAAAGCCCGACCCTTATTTCAAAACAACGTTAAGCGAATGCGGTATGTTGTTTTTGAAATAAGGGGAACGCACAAATCAATATTTTTAAAACTAGGTTCTTTCAGCTGTTTAAATATTTTTACCTTTGAAAAAAAAAGATGAAAAAAGAACCTTCTATTGTTTTTTGTTTTTTAGAACCTTCCGGGTATCTTATGAGTTGTTTGCGGACATTTTCTGAGATGTATCATTATCATGTACATCTTATTCATAAACCTCTTAAAAGTGAAGCTCCTTTTGTTTTGAAGACTAACTCTTACATACATTTGTATGATGAAAATCAATACGATAAAGAAACATTAATCTCTCTGATAGAAGGTTTTTCTCCTGAGCTTTTATTCGTTGGGGGCTGGAATATTTCAAAATACTTGAAAGTCGCTTCTTTCTTTCATAATAAAGGAGTGCCTACAGTGCTTGGATTTGATAATAAATGGAAAGGTAGTCTGAAACAGAGGTTAGCTATTCCTTACGGTAAATTTTATTTATCAAAAATCTTTGATTATGCTTTTGTCGCGGGGCAAGCTCAAAAGAAATTGGCACTCAAGCTTGGGTTTAAAAACGATAGGATTAAAACAGGTATTTATTCAGCTGATTTATCTGTGTTTAATGAATTGTATATAAAAAATAAACAGGAGAATTCCAATTCTTTTTATTTTCTTTTTGTTGGTCGTTATTTGAAATTGAAGGGGATTTATGAATTGTGGGATGCTTTTGTTGAATTGCTGGATGAATTGGATAATGATTGGGAATTGATTTGTATTGGCACAGGTGAAGAATATGAGAATCGCACTATACATCCTAATATTAAGCATTTAGGGTTTGTTCAGCCTGATGAACTCTTGAAATTTATTCAACCTAATGGAGTTTTCGTCTTGCCTAGTTATGGTGATGCTTGGGGTGTTGCAGTACATGAAATGGCGGCTGCCGGTATGCCACTTGTTTTAAGTAGTGAAGTGGGAGCAAAGGAAGATTTTCTTGTAGAGGGAGTTAATGGCTTTGAAATCGAATCAAAAAACAAAGAATCCATAAAAAAAGCACTATTAAAGTTTATGAAAATGTCTCCCAAAGAAATTCGAAAAATGGGGGATGAAAGTCACCGGCTTTCAAAGCGTAATTCGCCTGAAAAATGGTCTGAAACCTTAATGGAGTTTGTTCATCAAAAAGCTAATGTAAAACAATAGTAATAATTTTCATTATGATTTAATTGTTGATATGAATTGCTTTCATCATCTAAAACACTCCATTCATCATTAATCTTAGTCGGAAAATAAAAATCTTCGTAAGAGTTTCCTTAAAGATAAAAAATATTATATTTGTCCGTTCAGTCTTGTAAGGCTATGTTATATATGAGGAGATTTTTGCACATAAACACATTTTTACCCCACTTTTTATTAGTGTTGGTTTTCTTTATGTCTGGCTGTAAAGGTTCGGATAGTGATAAGATTTCCGAAGGAATAATAACTTATGATTTAACTTATCCTTACCTGAAAGATAGCTTTATGCAAGGGATGATGCCTAAAAAGCTAACTATGGAGTTCAAAAATAATGTGTATAAAAACTCTATTGAAAGTGCAATGTTTGGTACATCTCTAGTTTCCTTTTGTGAAGACAGTTCTTTGCTGTTTATGATGCACTTCGGTAAGAAATATTACTATGCTGAGTTGGACGCGGCTCTAAAAGACTCTATGATTTCAATCAACCCTGTTCCTGATATTGTAGATTTAAAAACAACCGACTCCTTAGCCGGATTTCTTTGTCATAAGTACATGGGGGTTTTCGATAATTTGGAAGATGGTTACGATGGTGATATATACGAAAGCAAAGACATTGACATAAAAAATAGCAATTGGTGTAATCCATTTGATGAATTAGAGGGAGTTTTGTTGGGGTATGAAATTAATCAGTTTGGATTACAAATGCGATTTAGAGCAACGGAAGTAAAGGATACAATTGTTAGTGATAGCGTATTTATGGTGCCGCCAAATTATAAAAAAGTATCTTTGGAACGAATCTTGTTTGAGTTGGAAGAAATATCAAAAGCTTTATAAAAATAAATAAAAATCAACAAATCATGATGAAAACAAAAGTAGTAGCGTTAATGTTGTTAGCAGTAACGTTTGTAAGTAGTGTAATAGCACAATTTGAAGGGAAAATAGTATATGAATTAGATTATGAATTGCCGGAAGCAATGGAAGCTCAAAGAGCAATGTTGCCACCCTCAATGGATATGATTATCGGAAAGGATAATGTAAAAATTATCCAAAAAACAATGATGGGAGAGCAAGTTGTTATAACCGATACAAAAAAAGATGAAACCATATTACTAATGGATATGGCGGGGCAAAAAACTGCAATTAAAATTCCTGCTGAAGAAAAAGAAAAACAAGATAAAAGCCCGAAACCTGAATTTAAGTATGATTCTAAAACTAAAAAAGTAGCAGGTTATAAATGTAAACACGCTGTAATGGTTATGAAAGGAGACGACGGAGAAGAAATAGAAACGGATGTGTATTATACTGAAGAAATACCGGCTCAAGCAAATACTAAATTAAAAGGATTAAAAGGTTTTCCATTAGAATACTCTGTTACCAATAGAGGAATGGTAATTACAATGACAGCAAAAAATATTGAAAAGATAAAAGTAGCTAAATCTGAATTCGATGTGCCTGAAGGCTATAAAGTCATGACAATGGAAGAATTTCAAGAAATGATGACTGGAGGAAAATAAAAAAAGAATTTTCGTAAAAAACTCTTATGTGAAAACATAGGAGTTTTTTTATGACTTGTAAAATTGTAATTTGGGCGTTCCCCTAAAAGCCAATAAAGAGCATACCCTTTCAGGGACGCTCTTTATTGGCTTTTAGGGTCGGGCTATCCACTATATCTTTTGGGTTGCATAGGTGCAACAACCCAAAAGGATGCCGTTTCTATCCCTAACGTGGAATGAAATAAGTGCAAAAAAGTAAGTTTTGGTTTCTTTGGAAATGAAATAAATACGTTGTTCCATAAGATTGTTACAAGAACATATAGAAAAGTATAAACAAAAAAGACCTTTCGATACATCGAAAGGTCTTTTTTCTGAATGAACTTTAAAAAATACTATTTCTTAATAAATCGTTTAGTAGTCGATTCAGTGCCGTTTGACACAGTAACCAAATAAACTCCTTTAGGTAATTCAGAAACATTCAACACATTTAAGTTGCTATTAATGTTTTGGCTTAAAACCACCTTCCCAATTAAATCATGTACCATGATAGTTCCATTTTCAACTTCAGAAGAAACGGTAAGCACATCACTAGTAGGATTAGGGTAAACCTCAAAATTCATAGAAGAAACTTCAGAAATAGAGGCCGAACTAGCAGGAGTAAGTTCATCAATCACTACATAGGCAGGAGTGTTCATTCCCCAGTTTCCTACATCCGATGATGATAATCTAAACTCAATTCTGTTAACTGCTCCAAGAGTACTTAAATCAACACTTTGCCAATCTTTTACAATGTAATCCTGTGAGTTATCAGAAAAACGATAATCCGCTAAGTATAAATTAACAACACCAATAGAATCGTTATTAGCGTTATAGCCAACAATAGTCAACAAAAACCAATCCGGATCATCTCCCGTAGTTCCACCAAATTTCTTAGCATAACTATCCCCAAGTAACATAGAATGAGCAGCATAACTAGAGTTGGTAATTTGAACCGAAGCAAATTCTTTTTCACTACCATTCGCAACAGAAAACGATTGAGGAGTAGAAGCAAAAGTAATAGCATAGTTGCTAGTGTTGTTAGCACCGCCACCGGCATAGCTGTTATAGGCACCGGCTAAACCAATAACCGTATCGGAAGTTTTGTTCGAAAACACCCAACCTTTAGAGAGGTATCCGCCCCATTGACCAATAGTCCACTGGTTTTCAAAAGCAACATCATTAAACACAAAGGTTGTGTCATAAATAGTGTCTGTTCCGGATATACTCATCGTACCCGATAAATCAGAACCATCCCAAAATGTTTCCGGTTGTAGATTAAACGATTCAAAGTCAACTGTTTGAGCATAAGAAAAATTAGCCATTGCAATGGCTAAAGACAAGTAAATTTTTTTCATCTTTTTTGTTTTTTAATGTATTAAATTAATAAAAAAGATAAAAACATAGAATAAGAAGTGTAAATCAAGAACAGATTTACAGGACATTACTCTTTTGCTTTTATCCCGAAAGCTTCAAGTTCGCTATTTGGCAGGTCTTCTGACTTATTCTTACAGAACTTACTCTTAAAACAAGCTCAAAATTCGTTTACCTTCCCATTGAGGAGTCAACAGTGGTGTAACTAAACGAATCGTTAAGAAAATACAGCTACGGGAATAGTTCGTGATTCGCACACGATTCCCTTTTAATTCCGACAAGCAGAAACCAAAAAGCAGTGCAAAGATAATATAAGTTTGTGAAAAAAAATCATTAGATAGTCAAAACTTACAGATTTAAGGCAAAACAAAATTTACTTCCGCTTACAATAATCCCCAAAACAAAAAGTTATACGTATGATAAGATTAACCATTAATAACCATACGTTTATACATTATTAACAAAATATAGTACAAAAAGACTTGACAACGAAAGTCTTTTGGTTTACTTTTGCAGTCGCGATTGGTTATGCTTAATGAACAGTCGTACGCACGCAACTAAAGACATATAATAAATATAGAATATGAGACAACTTAAGATTACTAAATCTATTACCAATAGAGAGAGCCAGTCTTTAGATAAATATCTACAAGAAATTGGACGAGAGAATTTGATTACCGCCGAGGAAGAAGTAGAGTTAGCTCAACGAATAAAGAAAGGAGATGAAGTAGCCTTAGAGAAAATGGTAAAAGCAAATCTTAGATTTGTTGTTTCTGTTTCTAAACAATACCAAAACCAAGGGTTAACCTTGCCCGATTTGATTAACGAAGGAAACTTAGGGCTTATTAAAGCCGCTCAACGTTTCGATGAAACAAGAGGGTTTAAATTTATTTCCTATGCCGTTTGGTGGATTCGTCAGTCGATACTTCAAGCCTTGGCAGAACAATCAAGAATTGTGCGTCTGCCACTAAATCAAGTTGGTTCATTGAATAAAATCAATAAAGCCTTTTCAAGATTAGAGCAAGAGTACGAACGTCCACCGAGTGCAGATGAGTTAGCAAAAGCACTAGATTTACCGGAAGACAAAGTCAAAGACACGCTAAAAGTAAGTGGAAGACACATATCAGTAGATGCACCATTTGTTGACGGAGAAGACAACTCATTGTTAGATGTGTTGGTAAATAATGATTCGCCAAATGCCGATAGAGAATTAATGCAGGAGTCACTCCAACGAGAAATCGAACGTTCTCTTTCTACACTTACCGACCGGGAAAAAGACGTCATTCGACTCTTCTTCGGAATCGGAATGCAACACGGACTTACACTAGAAGAAATTGGAGCAAAATTCGACTTAACCAGAGAGCGAGTTCGTCAAATAAAAGAAAAAGCAATCCGAAGATTGCGACATACTTCAAGAAGTAAATTATTAAAAGCATATTTAGGATAAACAATATAAAATCGCCTTGAGTTTTCGGGGCGATTTTCTTTTTATAAAACAATCATAAATACAAGTAATGGAAACATTAGAAAAAAAAGCAGGGTATCAAGAAGGTCTAAATGACTATGTAAAACAAAAAAAAGCAGCGGTAGATTTAGTCAATTCCGTTGGAAACTTAATGTTTAACAAAGGAGTAGAACTCGTTCTATTCAGAAATCACTTAGTCGATATAAGCCTGTCCGAAGTGATAAACCTATTTTCAAACTACGCCAACAAAGTCTTAAATCAGCCTATTGACATTCACACGGCAGCAGAAGTAGCTAGTGCAATGCTCAATGTAGATTTAGCCCCTTCAAAAATAGACTTAGGAAAACTAACAGCAGAGTACATTGAAGAAAAAGCAAACTACACCTCAATCAACGATTTTCTGTCCAATAAATTAGAAAATTTTATTGGTCAAGACAAACATACTTTTCAGCCTAAAGACGTAGTCTTATATGGATTCGGACGAATAGGACGTTTAGTAGTAAGAGAACTAATCAAACAAGCAGGAAAAGGACAACAATTATTATTAAGAGCCATTGTACTTAGAACCGTAACCGACGAACAAATCGTAAAAAGAGCCGCTCTATTAAGAAACGATTCTGTACACGGAGCCTTCAAAGGAACAGTAGAAGAAGACCTCGAAAATAAAGCCTTAATCGTAAACGGACAAAGAATACAACTAATAGAAGCCAAACAACCTGACGATATCGATTATTCAAAATACGGAATAAACGATGCCTTGTTGATAGACAGTACAGGAGTTTTCAATACAAAAGAAGCCTTGTCGCGTCACTTAAACAACAAAGAAATTTCAAAAGTACTCTTAACAGCACCAGGAAAAGGAATACCAAATATTGTTTATGGTATTAACCACGATGAGTTTGACTTAGAAGAAAACGATATTTTTTCCGCAGCTTCTTGTACAACAAATGCAATCAGCCCAATATTAAAAGTCATCGAAGATACATTTGACATAGAAAAAGGGCACATAGAAACTGTACACGCCTACACCAACGACCAAAATCTATTGGATAATATGCACAAAAAACCTCGTAGAGGGCGTTCGGCAGCAATCAATATGGTCATCACCTCCACAGGAGCAGGAAAAGCTGTAACCAAGGTTGTGCCTTCCTTAGAAGGAAAACTTACCGCAAATGCAGTGCGGGTACCTACGCCAAACGGATCGTTGGAAATTATGAACTTAAACCTCAATAAAAAAACAACCTTAGAAGAGGTCAACAACGCCATCAAACAAGCCGCACTTAAAGGAGCATTGGTCAACCAAATTAATTATCAAGTAAACGAAGAATTGGTAAGTAATGATATCATCGGAAACACTTGCCCGTCAGTATTTGATAGCAACGCAACAATCGTGTCCGAAGATGGTAAAAGCACTAC
>JALWSJ010000112.1 GCA_026993705.1 Flavobacteriales bacterium | reverse complement strand
GTTTAAGTAGTATTATTTTCTTTACAAAGATTTCCATTACAATCGGTAGTGCAAAGACAATTCACTTTCTACCCGCCAATTTCACCCGCGTTAGGGATAGAACGGCGTGTTTGAACTCCTTTTGGTTGCAAACCAAAAGAGTGAGTAGTGATAGCCCGACCCTTACGGCGTTAAAAAGCAATGTAGTGCAACGAAATTGATTTTTCATGCCGTAAGGGGAACGCCCAAACCTTATAAATTCTATCAATATGCTTTTACCTTTTTATAAAGAAAATACAATTGAAGCGGGTTGCGACGAAGCAGGCAGAGGATGTCTTGCAGGCCCTGTTGTTGCTGCGGCTGTGATACTTCCTCAGGCTTTTGATAATTCAATTCTTACGGATTCTAAAAAACTAAGCGAAAAGAAAAGGTATGCCCTTCGACCAGTAATTGAAGAGGAGGCTTTAGCTTGGGCAGTGGGGATTGTGTCGCATAAGGAAATAGATGAAATAAACATCTTGAATGCTTCGTTTCTTGCTATGCACAGAGCTTTAGACCAACTTTTAATTGTTCCTGAACTTATTCTTGTGGACGGAAACCGTTTTACTCCTTATAAAAATATTCCGCATCAATGTATTGTAAAAGGAGACTCTAAATATTTTAGTATTGCCGCCGCTTCTATTTTAGCTAAAACCTATAGAGATGACATAATGAATGAATTGCATCAGGAGTTTCCGCTGTACGATTGGAAACAAAACAAAGGATACCCTACAAAAAAACATCGTACAGCCGTAAAAGAATTTGGTCAATCACCATTTCATAGAAAAACATTTTCGATGTAATACAAGGTCTGTTTTATAATTTTACCTTTGTACAAAATATTATAAGATATGAGCAACCAACATAAAAAACTTGATCAATTATCTGCTACGGCAATTTGTGGAAATGACATTAGCTCTTCTGTTTTGTATGTATCTGCATTGGCTATATCCTTTGCAGGGCAATACGCATGGATAACTCTATTAATTGTTTCTTTTGTTTTATACTTATTTAGAAAGATATACGGTGAAGTTGTGGGAGCTCTTCCCTTAAACGGTGGTGCGTATAATGCGTTATTAAACACAACCAGTAAAGCTACCGCCTCATTTGCTGCTACGCTGACCCTTCTCTCTTATATGGCAACCGCAGTAATATCAGCGAATGAGGGGATTCATTATTTACATCATATTATTAAAATGCCTGTTATTATCTCTACAATTGTTTTGCTTGGAGCATTTGCTTTGTTAACAATCGGCGGAATAAGCGAATCGGCAAAGGTGGCTATCGGAATTTTTATTTTCCACCTAAGTTCATTGGTGATTTTGAGTGGTTTTATTGTTTATTTTTTACTACAAAACGGTGTAGATACTTTTTTTTATAATTGGCACTTATCTTTACCGGAAGGCGGTTCTGTAACCCATGCGATTTTTCTGGGGTTTGCTGCCTCTATGCTGGGGGTTTCAGGTTTTGAAAGTTCCGCCAATTTTGTGGAAGAACAAGCAAAAGGTGTATTTCCAAAGACTTTGAGAAATATGTGGTCTATTGTCAGCGTTATTAACCCACTAATGGCTGTTTTTGCCTTGGCAATCTTTACCGTGCCCGTGTTGCAAGGAGAGGATTTTCAGAATACTTTATTGATTAAAATGGGTGAATATACAGGTGGAAAATATATTGCTTATTTAATTGCAGCGGATGCCTTTTTGGTGTTGAGTGGTGCTGTATTAACCAGTTTTGTTGGTGTTACCGGATTATTGGAAAGAATGACATTGGATAGGATTATGCCTCCTTTCTTTCTGAAAAAGAATAAAAAAGGAAGTTCTTACCGAATTATCATTATGTTTTTTGTTCTATGTGTTTCTGTATTGTTAATTACACAAGGAAATGT
Source organism: Flavobacteriales bacterium (assembly GCA_026993705.1). GTDB lineage: Bacteria > Bacteroidota > Bacteroidia > Flavobacteriales_D > Parvicellaceae > S010-51. The sequence goes on along the minus strand of JALWSJ010000112.1, from coordinate 5,404 downwards.
AAAATTATTAGCAGGGGTATATACTATTTCTTTTCTATCGGTTATGGCTTTGTTTGCTATTGGTAATATCCTTCTAAAAATAAAAAGAAGTAAACTACCTCGTCCGGAAAGAGCTTCTTGGATTTCAGTTATTATTGCGATTATAGCCGTTGTAACCGCTCTGATTGGAAATATAATGATGCCTCCTAAAGATGGACTTCCGAGTAATTTTACGGTCTTTCTTTACTATTTCATTCCTTTTATTACGTTTATTATTATTATGCTGAACAGAACGGTTCTGCTTAAACTAACCCTAAAAACAATTGATGGAATTTTTAATCCTATTAGAAAGTTTATTCTGCGATTAGACAAAAACATACAAAAAATCATAGATGATATTAATTCTCAAGAATTTGTGTTTTTTACTAAAGGAGACGATATAGCAACATTAAATAAAGTTATGCTTTATATTTCTAAAAATGAACATACTCGAAAAATAAAGATTGTTACCGTAGTTCAAGACGAGAAGGAGATTCCGGAGGAATTGCCTGAGGAAATAAAATTCTTAGACAAAGAATATCCTAAAATAGAAGTCGAATTTGTTGTTGAAAATGGAACTTTCTCTCCTGAGTTTATTAGAAAATTATCTAAGAAATGGAATATCCCGATTAACTTTATGTTTATCGGTTCGCCGGGAGATAAGTTTCCTTATAGAATAGAGGAATTAGGGGGGGTAAGGTTAATTATTTAATGCCTATTTCTATTTTTGCGTTAATTTGGTACGGTGATTGCCTAGAACACAATAAAGAAATAAACTTATAATTTTATCACTATGAAAAAAGTAATCCTTTCTGCTTTATTACTAGCCGGAATAACTAGTGTAAGCACAGCCCAAACGACAGATTCTGATCAAAATCCAAACTACAGAAGAAGTATGGAAAAATACATGGCGATGAAGGATTCTTCTACCGATTATCATTTGATGAGTGCAACCATTCAGGATATCTATTCTGTTGTAGATTGGGCAGAAGAAAAACAAAAAAGGAAAGATCTTAAAGCTGAAAGAAGGTTTGAATTAAGAAAAGAAAGAATAAAAGCGAGAGGTCAAAATAGAAGATATCGAAGAAGGGGACGCAGAGGATATACTCCTTACTATTATAATGGTTATGGAAATTACAATAAATATAATAATTATAATAATGGTAATGGATATGGTTACGGGAATGGTTATAACTACGGCTTAAGCAATGACTTATATATCTTAGGAACGTTGATGTATTTATTAAACCAATAAACTTCGTGAACTACAAGACAAGAAATAATAGATATAAATAAACACTTACCACTATGAAATTATTTAATTTAAAAACAATGATGATACTATTACTTTTGGGAACAGCTACGATTGGCTGTACTAGAAAAGTATCAAGAGTAGATGTAGATGAACAAATTGATTTAAGCGGAAAATGGAACGATACAGATGCTCAACTTACAGCTGAAGAACTAACGAAACAAATGCTTTCGGAAGATTGGTTGTCTAATTTTATGCAAAAACACAACGGAGAAAAACCGGTTGTAATTGTTGGTTTTATCACCAATAAATCTCACGAACATATTGAGTCTGAGCCGTTTATTAAAGATATAGAAAGAAACTTAATTCTTTCTCAAAAAGTAAGAATTGTGCAAGGCGGGAAAATGAGAGAGCAAATAAGAATGGAAAGAGCCGACCAACAAGACAACTCTTCTGTTTCGACTATGAAAAAATGGGGATTGGAAATTGGAGCTGACTTTATGGTTCAAGGTTCTATCAATAGTATTGTTGATCAAATAGACAAAAAAAGGGTGGTTCTTTATCAAGTGAACCTAGAATTAACTAACATTCAAACCAACGAGATTGTTTGGGTAGGACAAAAGAAAATCAAGAAGTTTATAAAAAGGTAGTGGTAGAAAAAGAAAACGAGGTGAGAAAGTATTTTTCTCCCTTGTTTTTCTTATGAACTTGTTTAAAGTTAACTTACTAAACTACGCGTAAAGCATTATATTTTCTGGACTTCAGCTAATTTTTATTCCATAGCTAATGGCTATGCAATAAAAATGGAGCTTTGCCAGAAAATATAAGCCTTCACGCTCGCTATTAGTCTGTCAACTTTAAACAAGTTCTATAAAAAAATAATTATTGTTGCATAATACACACAACAACTAGTGAACCATTAAATCCCTGTACCGTATGAAACTATCTTTACTTATATCGGTTTTACTGTTCTTGATGGTTTCGTGCAAAACCTATTACGAAAAAAGTCAAAATGCTCATACGGCAATTGAGCAATATCAGTTTCAAGATGCCTTGGAAGATATTGCAAGTAATAAATATCTTCGTAAAAAGAGAAATGCACTTCTTTACCATCTTGAGTTAGGTAGGCTCTACCACTTAAATGGAGAATACGAAGAAAGCAACAAACACCTGAATTATGCTGATGATTTGATGGATTATATCAATACGCTTACTGATTTGGCTGTAAGTGTAGCTGTTAATTCAGCATCGAAAAAATACAGAGCAGAAGACTTTGAGAAAATAATGATTCATTATTACAAAGCTCTCAATTATATCTACCTTAACGAAATGGAGGATGCTCTTGTAGAAGCAAGAAGAATGAATCTGAAAGAAATGGAACTGGATGAAAAAAAAATGAAACAGTACCATACCGATCCCTTTGGAATGATGCTAATCGGTCAGATTTACGAAAAAGCTAAAGATTATAACAATGCTTTTATTGCTTATAGAAATGCTTATGATGCTTATGTGAAAACAGGAAAGTCACTAGGCGTGGAAGTACCGAAACAGATACAAGAAGACTTATTAAGAGCGGCTTATTTAGCCCAATTTTATGATGAATTGAGTTATTATGAAAATACATTCGGAAAAAAATATAAATACACACCGAAAGAATTTGGAGAGTTAATTTTGTATTGGGAAAACGGCAAAGCTCCTTACAAAATAGAAAAAGAATATATTTTTACGTTAGTAGGCGGACAAGCCGGGTTTTATTTTACTGACCAAACGGGTAATTTAAGAGTTCCTTTCAATGGAACAGTTTCTAATCCGAGTAGCCTTTCTGCCTTGGCAGGTATTCGTATTGCACTTCCTGCCTATAAAGAGTTTCCGCTGTATTATCAACCAACACCAAATTCGGTAACGGTAAACAACAACAACTCAGATAAGCATTTGGAGTTGGTCGAAAATATTAATGTAATTGCAGAAAAAACTTTACATGAACGTTTTTCCAAAGACTTAGCAACACATTTAACCAAGATAGCTATGAATCAAATTTTGGCACAGTCGTTGAGAAGTGATACTACTAACGGAGAACTTGGAATGATTTTAGGAACAGCTGTATCAGCAGCAGGATTTTTATCGGAACAAGCTGACACAAGAAACTGGCAAAGTCTTCCCGCAATGATTAGTTATGCTAGAGTACCTTTAACACAAAAGGATTCGAACGAAGTAACGCTTCAACTTGTTAATCCTGCCGGGCAGAAGGAAGAAATAAAAATATATGTCAACAGTAAGGGGAAAAACAACATACAATTTAAAAATATATTTACACCTGATAAACTACCCGGTAAGATTGTAAAACCGGAATTAATAAACGATACATTAACACTAAAACCCATCAAGCCATGAAAAAAATAATTATAGCACTCGTAACGGCAATAACACCGATGTTGTTTTTTGCACAAAGCACTGATAGAGAGTCAGTAGAAGACCACAACGTGAGAAAGGGGTTTTACGGAAACCTAAACATTAATTCTATTTCCCCATTTGACAATACTTATAACTTGGGATTAAGCGGTGGGATGCACTTCTCCGAACGTTTCCATATTGGATTAAGTTATATGGGAGGAAAAGGAGAAACCAAACGTTTTTTTCCAAACGATACAACGGGAACATTAAAAGCTAATTTGAAATATCGTTCTTTTGGGATAGAATTAGGATATGAAATTCCATTAGAGAAACATTTTAGCATTATGCCTTACTTAAATCAGAGTTTTATGAAGTATTCTTATACTCTTCCAAGTGATATATCGCTACCAGGAGATAAAACTGATAATTTTTTAAACACTCAAGTCGGAGCTAAAGTGTTTTTCGTAGCCAACGAAAATATTAGAATCGGAGCTAACTTTGGCTATAGCTTTGCAAACGGTGCTGATTTAATTCAAACAAAATCTGATGACCTTAGTGGAATGAGTATTGGTCTTACACTTCAATACAATTATTTCTTACCTAAATGGTAATATGCAGAATAAATTAAAAACAAAAGCGAGTATTTTTCTTGAAATACTCGCTTTTGTTTTATAAACACGTTTCTGACCTATTTAACATTAAGCAGCATAAAATCCTTACACCAAGCCCAAAACAAATCAAAAGGCTTAATGAATAACCTTATACCTGAAGGCATTCCTACCCTAGAAAAACGAACAGGTTGAGGAAGAGCAGATGAAGTTTTATTCTCTTTTTTTCGCTTTTTCAGCAAAGTTCTCAGTCGTAGAAAATAAAGCTGCGTAATCGGTTGAGTGATAAAGTTTAAGGTTGAAATCTTACGCATACGTTTAGGAAAATAACGCAAGGGTAAAACAGAAAAGGTTTGGTAACCAAGGAATATATATTCTGCTATATTTGAAAACAAATCGTAAGAATGCGTGTAGCTGTATATTTGTTTGTAAATGTAAACCCTATCTTTATTTGCCTTAAAAATAATTCGGTTGTATTTGTCCCATTTTCGCTTGTTTTTCTTTCCTGTTTTATAATAATCAATTATCAAATCGGATAAATACTCGTTCTGTTGGCAGACAAAATCCAAACCAGGGCTAAAAAGAGGGTCAATAAAAGCTCCTGAATCACCCAATAAAGCCGTGTTTTTATGATGATATTGACGAACCATATAGGGTAATTTATCGATGTGATTTATTTTGTTCGGATTTGCGTTTTGCAAAGCTTTAGAAATAACCGAATCTTCTTTTATTTGCTTTAAAAAATAATTCTGTGCTTCCGATGAAGGAATGACATCTTTGTTGTAAACCATTCCTACACTAGCACGAGTTTCATTTATTTTGATAAACCACCACCAGCAGCCTTTTCGCATAAAATGAATAGTGCTATAATCTTGAGAACCGATGCACCTTTCTGTCCATATTGGATGTTCTGGGGTGTCCCAACTTTGATTAGCGGGGATATTATCAAAATGAGTTGCTACGGCTCCTGTATCCAAATCTAGAGGAATATTTTCTAAATTCAGTTTCTTTTGCAAAAAACGGAATCTCCCTGATACATCTATGAACCATTTGGCAGTAGCCTCTAAAGAATGTCTATCTTTTTGTACAAAGATATGGTTCTCGTCTTCTAGTATTTCAAGGCACGTTATTTCAG
>JALWSJ010000111.1 GCA_026993705.1 Flavobacteriales bacterium | reverse complement strand
TAAATTTCTATTTTTTTTGTTTAGGTACAAAAGTCAGTGTATTTTAATCATCTTACAAGACGTACTTCACCGTACGCTTACCAACTTTAAACAAGTTCTGAATAAAAAAAGCCTATTGAAACATCAATAGGCTTTTTTTATTACATTAAATTGTATATGCTACTCAGCCAATACAATAATCTTATTGTTCAAAACTTCCACTACCCCACCTTTAACATTAAAGGTTTTTTCACCTTTTGGCGAAGAAACTACAATATTACCAGCTTTTAGCACAGTAATAAGCGGAGCGTGATTATTTAATATCCCCATCAAACCAGAAGCTGCTGGAATAATCACTTTATCCGTTTCTCCTTTAAAAAGGTTTTCATCAGGTGTTATTATTTCAATATCCATTCTATTCTTTTTTTAGAATTAAACTGCTTCAGCCAACATTTTTTCTCCAGCTTCTATCACTTCTTCAATAGTTCCTTTCAAGTTAAATGCAGCCTCAGGATATTTATCTACCTCACCATTCAAAATCATTTTGAAGCCTTTAATTGTATCTTCAATAGAAACCAAAACCCCAGCTAAACCAGTAAACTGTTCAGCCACGTGGAAAGGTTGAGATAAGAAACGTTGAATTCTTCTAGCTCTGTGAACTATAAGTTTATCCTCTTCAGAAAGCTCATCCATACCCAAAATAGCAATAATATCTTGCAATTCTTTGTACGATTGTAACATTTCTTTTACCGCCTGAGCTGTATTATAGTGATCATCACCTAATATTTGCGGTGTTAAAATTCTTGAAGTAGAATCCAAAGGATCTACCGCAGGATAAATACCTAACTCAGCAATTTTACGAGAAAGTACAGTCGTTGCATCCAAGTGAGCAAAAGTTGCCGCTGGTGCAGGATCCGTTAAATCATCCGCAGGTACGTAAACTGCTTGTACAGAAGTAATCGAACCTCTTTTTGTTGAAGTAATACGCTCTTGCATCGCCCCCATCTCTGAAGCCAATGTAGGCTGATACCCTACTGCCGAAGGCATACGCCCTAAAAGTGCAGACACCTCAGAACCGGCTTGAGTAAATCTAAAGATATTATCAATAAAGAATAGAATATCTTTTCCTTGCCCTTCTCCATCACCATCACGGAAATATTCCGCCAAAGTCAATCCGGATAAAGCCACACGAGCACGTGCACCAGGAGGCTCATTCATTTGACCAAAAACAAAAGTCGCTTTTGACTCTTTAAGTTCCTCTCTATCTATAGCTTTCAAATCCCAACCACCTTTTTCCATTGACTCTTCAAAAGCTTTACCATATTTGATAATTCCCGATTCAATCATCTCTCGCAACAAGTCATTTCCCTCACGCGTTCTTTCTCCTACCCCTGCAAATACAGAGATACCATCATATCCTTTTGCGATATTATTAATTAACTCTTGAATCAATACAGTTTTTCCAACTCCTGCACCTCCAAAAAGACCAATTTTACCTCCTTTAGCATAAGGCTCAATCAAATCGATAACCTTAATACCGGTATAAAGGACCTCAGTAGAAGTAGATAAATTCTCAAAAGCAGGCGGATCTTGATGAATACTTCTAGTATGGGTTCTATCACACTCTTCCAATCCATCAATTGCATCACCTATCACGTTAAAAAGACGACCTTTTACTTGATCACCAGTAGGCATAGAAATCGGTTTACCCGTACCAATCGCCTCCATTCCTCTTTGCAAACCATCGGTAGAATCCATAGAGATAGCCCTAACAGTATCTTGCCCTACGTGTTGTTGACACTCTAAAATCAAAGTTGAACCATCCAACTTTTTAATTTCTATCGCATCTAAAATAGCCGGTAATGCTCCGGCTCCTTCAAAATTAATGTCAGCCACAGGTCCAATTACCTGAACTACTTTTCCTTTTAATTGAGACATACTTATCTGTATATTTTGTTTTTCTTGTGTAAAAATTTTGGTGCAAAAATAATACATTTTATTACTCTACACTATTTTATTTCTATATTTTTATTTTTTTTCAAAAACACCCCCTGTAAACACCTCATCACGGTCTATTTAACCCCGTATAATATTTACTTATTAGTGTATTTTTTTGGGCATTCCCCTATTTTACAAAAACATTATATCGCTCCCGCGAAACAATGTTTTTGTAAAATAGGGTCGGGCTATCCACTATATCTTTTGGGTTGCATATATGCAACAACCCAAAAGGATGCCGTTCCTATCCCTAATGCGACGAAAATGAGCGAGAAGAAAACGAAGTTTATTTTTCTTAGACGATGAAAAATTATTTTGCATAGCTCCAGCTATGGAAAATAATTTTGAAGAAGTACAAGGGAAATAAAACCGTTTTATGCCGTTCATTTTCTTCGTATTAGGGATACAACCCCTAATGCAAGACAGGTAAGTGATAAGAAAACGGAATTTAATTTTCTTAGACGATGAATATTTTTCCGCCGAAAATTGTTCATCAACTAAAATTTCAGTACCTTAGGCTAATTCCCGAAGAACTAAACAATATTTTAACAAAAATATCCGTTACTTTGTCTTGTTACATAAAAAAAACAATGAAGCAATATTTACTCTACTATATTACACTCATACCTTTGTTTGCTCTCCCTTCTGTCGCCTTGGCAACACACAATCGAGGAGGAGAAATTACCTACGAACATATCTCGGGACTGACTTATCGTTTTACCATTACCACTTGTACGGATATTGGTCCTGCGGCACAAGCAGACCGTTCCGAACTCTACATAAAATACGGTGACGGAACAGGAGACACTATTCAAAGAATTATCCCTGTAACAAGTATCCCCGGTTTTCCCGACTTCCAGAAAAACGTATATATTGGTACACATACTTATGTTACTTCCGGAACGTACTTTATTACCATGGAAGACCCCAACAGAAATGCAAATATCCTCAATATTTACCCCAATGGTGGAGGAAGTTCAGACAATGTTGTTTTTGCACTACAAACCAAACTAATTATCAACCCTTTCCTAGGAAATGACGGTGCAAATAATTCCGTTCAATTTGATGATTGTCCGTGTCCTGCTATTGCCTGTGTCGGAATGCCGTACTGCTACAACCCACAAGCAGTCGATATTGATGGAGATAGTCTTTCATATGAATTGGTTCCTCCTCTTGGACAAAACGCTCAACCTCTCCCCATTCCTACTGTTTATGTATATCCAAATGAAGTAGGAAGCGGAGGCGGAACAATTAATATCAATCAGGCTACAGGTACTGTATGTTGGGATAGCCCGCATATGATAGGTGAATTTAATTTTGCTATAAAAATAACAGAATGGAGAAATGGCTATAAAGTAGGTTATGTAATACGAGATATACAACTTACCGTACAGAGTAATTGTAACAACACTCCCCCCATCATTGATCCATTAAACGATATTTGCGTAATTGCCGGCGATAATATTTCTTTTAATGTTAACGCACAAGACCAAGATTTGGGAGATGTACTTTCTCTCACTGCTTCTGGTCAGGCCTTTACCATTCCCAATGGTGCAAACTTTAATGTTGCAGGAAATAATCCTGTAAGCGGTGTATTTAGTTGGAATACAAATTGCTCAAATATCAAAGCCGGTACTTATCCTATTTTATTTTCTGTTCAAGACAATGGCAACCCCGAATTTTCAGCTTACGAACAAGTTAATATTACCATTATCCCACCTAAAGTTACCAATGTTAGTGCTATTCCTTTTGGTAACGGGGTAAATATCAGTTGGTCTCCTTCTGCTTGCTCAAATGCCGAAGGTTATCGAATTTACAGAACAACAAACCCCAATTATACCATGCCTGATTGTTGTAACCATCCCAACCCTGAAGATATTGGTTTTACACAAATCGGAGAAATTTTCGGAGTAAATAATATCACCTTTTTTGACAACACAAATTTAACACTAGGTATCGATTACTGTTACGTAATCACAGCCTTTTTTGACTACGGTCAATTAGAAAGTTGCCCATCTGATTCTGCTTGTGCCCGATTAAGAAAAGAAGTTCCTATACTCACCAATGTAACAGTACGCAATACAGATGCAAGCACAGGAATAGACTCCATCATGTGGTCAAAACCAACAGAATTGGATACTATCCAATTTCCCGGTCCCTATTTCTATAAAATTTATCACGGTTTAGATATTAATTCAATACAAACACTAATCGGTCAAACCGCAAGTTCTCCTTTTCTATACTCTATAGATACAACTTTTACGCATAACAATATCAATACTTCCGATTACCCAAATTTTTATAGAGTCGAATTATACTATAACCATTCAGGCAACGACAGTCTAGTGGGTACTTCAAATAAAGGTGGTTCTATTTTTGTAACACCAATCCCTAATGACAATCAAATTACCCTAACATGGAATGAAGATGTACCATGGATAAACACCTCTTATGAAGTTTACAAAGGAGCAAGTATAGGTGGAACTTACAGTCTTTTAGGTACAACTACTGAACAAAACTATACCGACACCAACCTAATTAACGGGCAAACTTATTGCTACTACGTAAAGAGTTATGGATATTATTCTTCACCGAGTATTATTAACCCGATAGTAAATGTATCACAAGAAGTTTGTGCTTCTCCAATAGATCGAACTCCTCCTTGTCCTCCAATACTCACTATTGAAGGAGATTGTGAAAACAGACAAAACACCTTAACGTGGAATAATCCTAACAATACTTGTTCAGATGATGTTACACGATACCGAATTTACTACACCCCTGTACAAGGAGATTCTATGACTTTAATCGCCGATATAAACACAGCAAACGACACCGTATTCTACCACAACAACAATGGTTCGGTAGCAGGATGTTATACTGTTACAGCACTTGATTCCGTACTCTACAATAACGAAAGTATTTTTAGTGATACCGTTTGTTTTGACAATTGTCCGATATATTGGTTACCAAACGTTTTCACCCCTAATCACGATGGTAAAAATGAACGATTCACACCACTTTCACCTTACCGTTATATCGAAAGTATCGACCTGAGTATTTATAACCGATGGGGACAAGTAGTTTTTAGCACTACCGACCCTAATGTAAATTGGAACGGTATCCATCAAGAATCCGGCGAACCTGTACCTAGTGGCGTTTACTATTATGTTTGCACTGTTAACACGATTCGATTAACAGGCATCGCCCCCGTACAACTAAACGGATTTCTACACCTAATTAGGGATAAAAAGGGAGAGTGATTACTTTCTTATATTAACCTTGGTAGCAACCACAAGAAGCGATATTACAAAGCTTAAACATAGAAAATTATGAAAACAATCAACCTAGTATTATTCATAGCCCTTGAATTAATATTCTTTAGCTGTAAAAAGAAGATTGATAATGTCGTGAGAACCTCAGAAATCAAAATTGGTGATTATTCAAATATGATAATAAACTATTATGATATAACATTGATTGGAGAATATAATGCTCCTAAATACTTTAATATAGACCTTGACAATGATGGAAACGATGATATTCAGTTTATGAGTGAATTATGGGGCTCACCAGCAGTTGGACAGAATCCTAAATCTACAATCAAATCTTTAAGTAATAATGTCCAGATTTATGGATTTCAAAGTAATGATACTTCCTTTTTAAATAGAGATACAAGTATATATACGGGGGCGAATAACATCATTGAGATATATTACCGCTTTAATTACACTTGTCATCAAATTGACAAAAATGATTCAATTTTGAAAATCACACCAACATTCAAATTAACCCCATTGGATAAATGTGAAATATTGCAAGTAAACGACACCTATAATTCTAATACGATTACTTTAATAGATGACTGGTATAGCTTACCTCCTTCATATAATGAAATAAATAGTGACACGACAATTATTGAATACACAACTTTCTACAATGATTGTAATGATTTTCCATTAGACGAAATAAAATATATTGGAGTTAGATTTAAAAATGATTCAAGATTAGGTTGGATTAAACTAAGTGTGTTTGATCAATATAAGATATTAATATTGGAAAGTGGAATTCAAGAATAAATGACAGCTACCAACATTTTATATAAGTAAAGTGCTAAATATCAAGGTTTGTAGTCCGCTCAAACCGCTACGCAGTTTGAGCAGAAAGTACCACACACTCTGCCACTACTAATACACATAGCCTTCAAAACAATGTTTATCATAGAAGATGAAATACACGCAGAACCTCAAAAAGAACAGTTTTCTACTTTTAAACAAGCCCTTGAAAAACTAGAAATGATTGCAGAAATTCCATGGGATAAAAAACCAAAAAGGTTTACCTCTAAAAGTTGGAAAACATGTGAGCGTAAATATATGATAATAGAATACGACGATAGCAATATCCCTTGGAAAAAACTCAACAGTACAGAAGTTCTGATAGTTTCAGCAAGAGAACTAAAATGGAATAAAAAAAATACAAATGCTATTATAGAATAACAAAAAAAATATGTTACAAATAAAACAAGATATTGAAAAATTCATTTCCCTCAATGGAGGTAGTCATGTCCTAATACATTCAGATGTATTATTTGGCTTTAAAGTCAAGTTTGAAAACCAAGAACAATTCTTAAATGAGCATTGTTTAGAGTTAATAAACATATGTGCTCCTCTTGATGTTGTTATGCCTACTTTTAATTATGATTTTTGTCAAGGAAAATCATTTAATGTTGAAAAAGACGAAAGCCAAGTAGGTACTCTTTCAGAATATTTCAGAAAAAACTTTTCCACATGGCGTACTTCAACACCTGTTTTTAATTTTTCCGGTACAGGCTCCCCTCCTATCACTAATAAAGGAAATACAATAGATCCTTTTGATCATTCTTCATTATTTAGTTTTCTAGATCAAAATAAAGGAATACTTATACATTATGGTTCCGGTTTTCATACAACAACATTAATTCATTATCTTGAAAGAATTTCTAATCAATTAATTTATCGGTATAATAAAGTTTTTAGTGGAGAGGTAATCGACTTAACAAAGCAAAGAAAAAATATTAAATTAGTTTACCATGTACGTCCCATGGGCGTTTTATTAGAATATGATTGGGAAAAACTAGAACAAGATTTAATTAATGAAAATATACTACTAAAATTCAAGAAAGGTAGGACACAAATAATGATAGCAAGAATAGACAAAATAATTAATTTTTGGTTATCTAAAATAAAATCCGACTCCTTTTACCTAATTAATTCTAACACAAGGACAATAATTGAACAGAAATATAAAGAATTAAAACGACCTTTTTTAATAACCGATTTTGAATAACATGAAAAATAAAA
>JALWSJ010000110.1 GCA_026993705.1 Flavobacteriales bacterium | reverse complement strand
TAAATTACAACACCCTATTGCAGGCAGGGTAAACAGAGCTTGCGAAAGTTAAATAGTTAAACCCTAACTTTTCTATTTTTTACGTAATAGGTATGTTTAGCATTTCGAGTAGTTTTTGAGTTTTGTTAGTTATCTCAGCGGTATACCAGGTTCCGTTGGTTTTTACCTTTCTTAGCTCTTTTAGGAATAAGATAAAATCCATTGGTGAAAATTTTTTGGTAAGGTTGAACCTGGCAAGTAGTTGGTATATCCTATAATACCAGTGCAGGGCAATGTGATTGATGAACATCCAGGTTTCCAAGGCTTGTTCGTTTTGCATATAGCTACTGTCTGCTTCCAAAATGTTCTTGAACACATCAATCATGTTTTCAATCTGCATCCGGCTTTTGTAGTCCACATATACTTTTTCAGGGCCTTTATCGGTATTGTGCAGCATAGCAATAGTTCCAAAACGATATTGTTTTTGGTAAAAGCCTTCCATAGTGTACTTATCAGGCAAACGTTCAACCCTGTTCAAATAATCATGGCTTTCCTCTATCTTTAGCCGTTCGTCCAGATAAATATTCACTTTTAAGTTATCCATAACATAGGAGTAATACCAAATCACCCTGCCCTGAAAATTAAAAAAGCCATCAAACGATTTCTTATCAGAGCCTTCTATCTTTTGATAGTTTATCAGTGAACTGTTCCTTTTTAAAGGAATGATAAACTTTAGGCCTTCTTCCAGCAAACACGCTACGTTTTGCCGGGAATAAAACCCTTTGTCCGCAATTATGGCCGCATCTTTTATGCTTAGTTCTTCAAGGCACAGCTTAAATGCTTTTATGTCTTTAATGTTTCCCGGCAGCAGCCTGTAATAGACAGGCAACTGTAAATCGACAGAAAAAGCAAACATTAAATTGGTAAGTGAATCATAAGTCCCTTTTTTACTTTTAGAATATTGTGTGATTCCCATTAGCTTTGATTTGCTCAACAAATCTGTTCCGTCAAATAAGATATTGTCTGTACCTGAATTGAACTCTTTAAAAAATGCAACAACCTGTTCCCGCCTGGCCCCAAATTCCCGCAAAAAGGAACTCAGGTGTTTTGGGGATAACTTGAGCCCTTTATAAATTTCGGACATAAAGCTGTGGTTATAGTGGAACGCTATGTTTTTCATCGGGCTGTGGTGTGCCAAACGGCCATAAGCCAACACAAGTATTTGTTTGTAGTAATCGGGAAAATACTTTTTCAGCAAAGTTTCATATTGGCCCAGCTGACTAAAAATAAAAGACGTAATCCCATATTCCTTAACCGTTAGTTTGGACAGGGAAAAAGTTTGCCTGCGCAACTTGGCTTTTTCCGATTCAATAAACCCCTCTTCTTTGGTTATCCTCCCCAGTAATTTTCCTGTAATCTTTTTAGGGCGTTTCTTTTCAGGGTCCCATTTGCTGGTCACTTCATACAGGTAGTACCTTCCGCCAATCAGCCTGAGCTCGGTACCCTTCTTTTTGTGCTTGGTTGCCCATTCGGGATGTGTTGCCATAGCTTTAATTTTTATGGTTACAATTAATTTTAAATATTACGTAGATACGTAATAGCAAAATAACATAAAAAATTTGATATAACCAAAGAAATTCAATGGTTTTAAGGAAAAATATTACGTATTTTTGGAAAAGTTAGGGTTTAATCGACCTGAAAGGAGAAAAAGAGGAAACAAAAAAGCCCCGCTTTGACCAGGTGTCGCTGCGGGGCCGGTAAACAAGTTAATCTGAGCGGTTTATTTTTCAGCTTCTTTTGAAGCGTTGTT
>JALWSJ010000109.1 GCA_026993705.1 Flavobacteriales bacterium | reverse complement strand
TTGGCGTTTCAAACTAAAGACGTATTAGAAGCCATGGAAAAAGATGCAGAAGTAGCCTTAAAAACATTAAATGTTGATGGAGGAGCTTCAGCAAATAATTATTTGATGCAGTTTCAATCCGATATTTTAAACACGCCAGTTGTTCGTCCACAGACAATAGAATCGACAGCTTTGGGAGCAGCGTATTTAGCAGGAATCTATACAGGTTTTTGGAAAAAAGAAAAACTAACAGCTTTAAAAGTAAAAGACAGAACATTTACCCGGACAATGGATGATAAAAAAGTAGAAAAGAAATATAAACTTTGGAAAAAAGCAGTAAAACGATCTATGAACTGGGTTGAAGAATAGAAAAATAAAATGACAGGAACAAAACATAATAAATTCAATGCTAAGAAAAGAGAAGAAGTAAAATCTACTTTTAAGCAAAAAGAATTTGACATCATCGTTATCGGCGGAGGAATCACCGGAGCCGGAATAGCTTTGGACGCTGCTACCAGAGGATTATCGGTCGCTCTTCTTGAAAAACAAGATTATGCTGCCGGAACAAGCAGTCGATCAACAAAATTAATTCACGGAGGATTAAGATACCTCAAACAATTAGAAGTAAAACTTGTCGCTGATGTTGGAAAAGAAAGAGCTATTGCATATAAAAATGCTCCGCACTTAGTTGTTCCCGAAAAAATGCTTTTGCCTTTGGTAAAGGGAGGTAGTTTGGGAGAATTTACGACTAATATAGCTCTTTGGGTGTACGATTGGTTAGCCGGGGTAAAAGGCGACGACAAAAGAAAGATGCTATCAAAGAAACTAACACTCGAAAAAGAACCTTTATTAAGAAATGATATTTTAGTTGGAGGAGGTTACTACGCCGAGTATAGAACCGATGATGCCCGACTAACCTTAGAAGTATTGAAAACCGCTTATCAATACGGAGCTTTGTCTTTGAATTATTGTGAAGTTTCTGAAATAAAATACAATGAGAATAATCTTGCTTCAGGTGTTTATTGTACAGATTTATTGAATAATGAAAATTTTGAACTAAAAGCAAAAAAAGTAGTCAACGCAGCAGGTCCATGGTGTGATATTATTCGTAAAAAAGATAATTCTCTAAAAGGCAAAAAATTGCACCTGACAAAAGGAGTTCATTTAGTATTTTCAAAAAACAGATTTCCGCTTCAACAAAGTGTCTATTTCGATGTGCCGGATGGAAGAATGCTTTTTGCCATACCTCGTTTAAACAGTGCTTATGTAGGCACAACCGACACCAATTATAACGGCAATTTAGAAAACCCTAATGTTACCATGGAAGATGTCGATTACCTGCTAAAAGGAATCAACAATATGTTCCCTTCATTAGAATTAACCGTCAATGATATAGAATCCTCATGGTCAGGGTTGCGTCCACTCATTCACGAAGAAGGAAAAGACCCATCAGAACTGTCAAGAAAGGACGAAGTTTTTATATCCGACACCGGACTGATTACCATAACGGGAGGAAAGTTAACCGGTTATCGATTGATGGCAAAAAAAATAGTAGATTTAGTAAGCAAAGAACTAAACCTGATAAACCGTTGTAAAACCGAAGAAATAACCATTAACGGAGGAGAGTTCCGCTATCCAAACCAAGTAAGTCAATACATCTATACGGTAAAAACCAAATTAAGAACATTAAAAATTGACCAAAATAAAGCCGAATATCTCGTCCGTAATTACGGAAAACAAACCGATACCATTCTGGATGATTACAATTCAAAAAAGAGAAACAACATTATAGAGTCAGAAATGTGGTTTTGTTTAAATTTTGAATCTGTTTGTACATTAGAAGATTTTTTCAGCCGAAGAACCGGGAAATTAAACTTTGATTCACAAAACGTATTGTCAGAAATAAATTTGGTTTTACCTCTTGCCCAAGACTATTTTAACTGGAATGAAGAGGAAGCAAAAAAACAAGTCAATAAAGTAAAAAATAAGTTAGCGTCTAAAACTGACTTTGTCTAAGATTATCAATATTTGGGCGTTTCCCCCATTCATAAAACAGTTTTATTGTGCTCAGATGTCTCGTGTTAGGGAACTCCAACTAACGTAAAAATATTGCACTGAATATCAAATAGTTATAAAACTGTTATTTTTTACGTTAGCAACAAAACTCAACTGTTTTTTACACAGTCGCTTAATGATCCCTAACGCGAGTGAAATTGGCGGAAAGAAAGTGAATTTTTGGTTTCTTAGACGATGAATAATAACAAAATTATCTCATCAACATAACAAATCCTTTCTTCTCAATCGATTTACCGTTTCTATCAACAGCATGTAGAATGTAAAGATATTCCCCACTAGGAGATTCTTTACCCGCATACGTTCTTCCGTCCCAACCACCGACAGGAGCATCCCAACTAAACAATTTTTGTCCCCATCGGTTATAAATAGAACATTCAAATTCTTTTATTCGTTCAGCTCTAAAAGTAAAGATATCGTTTTCTCCATCACCATTCGGAGTAAAAATATTAGGAAAAACAATTTCTCTACCGTCTATCAAAACATAAACAGAATCGTAAGCTATACATCCCGAAGAATCAACCAAAGTAATCATCGCCCAATAATCTCCACGCAGATTATAAGTATGAGTCAGAGATGAATCCGTACTTGAATTATTATCTCCCAAGTCCCACGTAACAGTACCGTAATCTCCTATCCAAGAATAATCAACATCCTCCGGAGCAACACCAAAGATACTATCTGTCGAAATTGAATTATACAGAATATCGACTACAGCCGTCAAATCCGCTAAAATATTCACATTATCCGATGACGAACAACCATTATAATTATTGATAACCGTTAACGTATAAACACCTCCTGTATCAATGCTTGGAGTAAGTGTTGTATCATTCGCTATAATATTCCCGTCATTCGTAGTCCATTGATAGCTGTAATTCCCAGTAGAAGAACCCGCACCATTCAATGCAATTACAGGAATATTACAAGTAACGATGCTGTCCATTCCTGCATAGGCAACAGGATGAATAGTATCTATTCCTACATTGACAGAATCCGTAGAAGTACAATTATTTCTACTGTTTAGGACAGTAATATAATAAATACCGTCAGCGTCCACATTTGGATATAAAGTAGTGTTGTTGCTTACAATATTTCCACCCACAGCTCCCCAGTTATAGGAGAATAAACTACCTGTATCAGAAAGAGAACCATTGAGATCAATATTCATATGACCACAGGTAATAAGTGTATCCATTCCCGCATTCGCTATTGGTTTTAATGTATCGATTCCAACATCTACCGAATCGAAATCTGTACAGCCATTGTCTAAAGATGTAACCTCTAAATAATACGTTGCCACCGCACCAACGGTAGGGGTAAGTGTAGTATTTCCACCGATGATATTTCCGATGTTAGTCGTCCACAAGTAACTATAATTCCCTTGTGATGATAAAGAACCATCTAAATTAACTTGAGGGATACAAGTTATTACTGTATCAAGCCCTGCATCACTATAAGGAGTAATGGTATCAATACCAATTACAACATCATCAGAAGAAAAACAGCTGGTACTTGTATTTGTTGTTGTAATAGTATAAGTTCCCGTATGGTCAATCAATGGGGAAACAGTAGTATTTCCACTAACAATGTTTCCATCAGGGGTTGTCCAAAGGTGAGAAAAATTCGCCCCCATATCAGAGCCACTTCCATTTAAATTCATGGAGGTTCTACTACAATTCAACAAACTATCTTGCCCTGCATTACTTATTGGCAAAGGATTAACAACAAAAGGAACCGTCGTACTTCCTGTACAATTATTATTCGTGGTAACATTCAGTTGGACATTATAGGTCCCCGCCGAGGGAAATAAATGCGTTGGATTTTGTTGTGTGGAAGTCGAGCCATCACCAAAATTCCATGACCATGATGTAACGCTTTCCTGCCCGGCAGAGTAAGAGCCGTCAGTAAACGTTGCTACATCATTATCACACACTGCTGGAGCAGTAAAAGTAGCGGTAGGAGGAGCTAATATTAAATCAACCGTAGTAAAAACACAATATTGTACACCTCCTATTGTATAATACGAAGTAGCGGTTACCGTTTCCGTGCCTGGTGCATTAAATGTTAAGTGAGCTGTCCAGTTATTCCCCGTAAGGTTAGCGGTTAGGGGTGTTTCAACAAAATTTCCGGTAATTACTACAGAATCTGTATTGTTACCTGTAACAGTTCCCGCAAGATTAAAGGAACAGTTTTCCGATTGACCATTTACATGAGAAGTAATATTAACACCTTGTGCAATAAAAGGAGTTATATTATCTACTAAAACATACCCTAAATAACCACCATATATTCTAAAATAGATATGGCTATAATTTTGAGTAGGAGTAAAAGTAACAGTATAGGTATGCCAATTATAATGAGTAATAATAGGAGAACTCCACAAAAGTTCAGTCGTAGCACAAATTGAATGAGCACCATATAGATTAATACCACAATGAGCTGACGGATTAATGCCTCCCCCTGATGCAGAAGTTGTTGCTAAATCTATAGTAAATGTATAGGTAACATTAGCAATCATGCTTCCACTCAATGCTTGAGATGCTCCCTCTAACCACGATGAACCACCATTTACAAACCCAACATAAGAAGACCCGTTTGAGGGGGGGGTATTCACCCCCCAACTACCCGGTTGGGTATCGGGAGTAACACCACAAGTACTCCATGGAGATGGGGTTATGTGTGGTCGTCTAGGACCTTCAAAAGAAGGGTTCACTACCATTAATGGAACTTGTTGATTACACTGTGCGTAACTATCTATTTTAAGTAGAAAAACAAGTAGTATTGAAAAAATAATTATATATAGATTTTTCATATTATAAAGCGGTTTATATTGTCGTAACAAATAAGCTACGTAATGTCATAGTTACGAAAATATGTATAAACACACTATCTAATTATGACAAACTAATAGTAATAATTGACGAATTTATGGTTTATCGGTTTAAACTTACAACCTAGCCCCCAATTCACTTCCTTCTTTAATAGCTCTTTTTGCATCTAGTTCACCTGCAAGTTTAGCTCCGCCAATCAAGTGTACATTTATTCCTTGTTCTTGGAGAATTGAGGCTAACTGATTGTTACTGGTCTGTCCTGCACAAAGGATAATCGTATCAACGGGAAGGAGTTGTTTTTCTCCTTTTCGGATGATGTGTAACCCTTTATCGTCTATTTTTTCGTATTGTACGGAATTAAGCATCTGTACGTGTTTATGCTTTAATGTCAAACGATGAATCCATCCTGTTGTTTTTCCTAACTTAGCACCGACTTTAGTATCTTTTCGTTGCATTAGATAAACTTCTCTGGGCGAAGGTTTAATTTTAGGTTGTACACCTTCAACTCCCCCTCTAGCTTTAATATCGTGGTCAATACCCCATTCATCTAAAAATTCTGCTAAATCCAAAGAACTTGGTTTCCCTTCTGTAGTAATGTATTCCGCAACGTCAAAACCGATACCGCCTGCCCCAATAATGGCTACTTTTTTTCCAACAGGCTTTTTCTCTTTGAGCACTTCTATGTAGCTTAAAACTTTAGGATGTTCAATACCTTCAATCTTTGGAACTCTTGGTATGATTCCCGTAGCAAGAACAATTTCATCAAATTCTTTTAAATCATCGGCTGAAACATAGGTGTTAAGTTTTAGATTTACTTTTGTGTTTTCTATTTGTTTTCCAAAGTAACGAATTGTTTCATAAAACTCTTCTTTCCCGGGTACTTGCTTAGCTATGTTGAATTGTCCGCCTATTTCGGGTGAAGCATCAAATAAAGTTACTGTATGACCTCGTTTTGCTGCTGTGGTGGCTGCTGCTAAACCTGCAGGACCTGCACCGACTACCGCAACTTTTTTCGGTGAATTTGTAGGGATATAATTCAATTCGGTTTCATTACAAGCTCTTGGATTTACTAAACAACTTGCGTGTTTTCTTTGAAAAATATGATCCAAGCATGCTTGATTACAACCGATACAGGTATTTATTTCATCGCTTTTAGCTTGATAGGCTTTGTTGACGATTTCGGGGTCAGCAAGGAAAGGTCTAGCCATGGATACCATATCGGCTCTACCTTCGGCTAGAATTTGTTCGGCTACTTCAGGCATGTTGATGCGATTGGTAGTGACTAAAGGAATACTCACCTCGCCTTTCATTTTTTTTGTAACCCAAGTAAAAGCAGCTCTGGGAACCATTGTGGCAATGGTTGGGATACGAGCTTCGTGCCAACCGATACCAGTATTAATGATATTAACGCCAGCTTTTTCTAATTCTTTTGCTAACAATACAACTTCGTCCCACGTGCTTCCTTCTGGTACTAAATCTAACATAGAAAGTCTGAATATGAGAATAAACTCTTCGCCGACTCTTTTTCTTATTTCTTTAACAATTTCGAGTGGAAATTTTATTCTGTTTTTGTATTCACCTCCCCATTCATCGGTTCGTTTGTTGGTCTTTTTTGCAATAAACTGGTTAATTAAATAACCTTCTGATC
Source organism: Flavobacteriales bacterium (assembly GCA_026993705.1). Taxonomy (GTDB): domain Bacteria; phylum Bacteroidota; class Bacteroidia; order Flavobacteriales_D; family Parvicellaceae; genus S010-51. Next base: position 866 of record JALWSJ010000109.1, on the reverse strand, counting down.
CCATGATTTCAACGCCATCATATCCTGCTAGTTTTGCTAATTCGGCAGCACGTCCAAAATCTTTTATGGTTTTTCGTATACCTATTTTGCTCAATGCCCAAGGTTTAAATGGTGAAATGGGAGCTTTTATTGCACTTGGTGCTACTATAAACGGATGATAACCGTATCTTCCTGTGTGAAGGATTTGCATACATATTTTAGCACCATGTTTATGTACTTCGTCGGTTACTATTTTGTGTTTTTTGGCAGTTCTCTTGTTTGTCATTTTACTGGAGAATGGACTCACCCAACCTGCCATGTTTGGAGCAATTCCACCAGTAACGATTAGACCTACACCGCCTTTGGCTCTTTCGCCATAGTAAGTCGCCATTTTTTCATACCCCCCTTTTAGTTCTTCTAATCCTGTGTGCATAGACCCCATTAAAAAACGGTTTTTTATTTGGGTAAAGCCTAAATCTAAAGGTTCGAATAAGTGAGGATATTTATGTTTCATTTCAGTGTGTTTTTTGTTGCTAATTTTTTCTCAAAGGTAATAAAAAAGTATGGGATGAGATTTCGCTAAGTAGTGTTGATAAGATGAGGTGTATTTTTATATTTTCTACCATCTAAGAAAACTAAAACTCACTTTATCTTCGCTTATTCTATCCGCGTTAGGGACGTATCCCTAACACGAACATAATAAGCACATTAAAGTGCTTTTATTTCCTTTATACTTCTTCAAAATTCTTTTCCATAGCTAGGGCTATGCAAAAGAATTTTTCATCGTCTAAAGAAACTAAAACTCACTTTCTTTAGCACTCATTCCGTTCGCGTTAGGGATAGGAACGGCATCCTTTTGGTTTGTTTGCTTTATGCAAACCAAAAGA
>JALWSJ010000108.1 GCA_026993705.1 Flavobacteriales bacterium | reverse complement strand
TCATTAAACAAACATTATGAAAAAAATTAATACCCTCCTATTAGGGCTTATGTCCTTAAGTTCTGTTCTCGCACAGGAACAACAGATATTTCCAATCAATAAGACCTTGGAAACACCAACAATTTTACAAAATTATGTTCCGGCTCACACTACTAATGTGTATAACAAAACCATATCCAGTCAATGGGTAAATTATGTAGATGCCTATTCCAATTATTATGGTTCAGGGCCTCAATTGTCAACCAATTACTTATTCCCGGATTCAACAATTCTAGTGAATTACGGACAAGCAGGTTACTTAGGAGCTTGGATACATTCCATAGCCCAAACATTTGACATGAACGCACCTGTTTACGCCAATGCAGGAATCACAATAACCGGTGATTATGCCATAGAGTTAGATTCGATAGAAGTAAAAGGAACTTACGAACGTCCGGATAATAGCGTTGTAGATACCTTGGAGGTTTTAGTTGTACCTGCCGGAGCGAATCTTAATGATCAATACTTCTTTGCAGGTAGTTCAATCAATACGAACTTGAATTCAGACACCGTTTTCTTTAGAAAACTATATTACGATTCTATCAACCATATAGTAAGAGATTATGTTTCGTCATACAAAGTGCCTTTAGATGACGCCTTTTTTAATACAGCAGTCAATGGAACACATACAGTAAAAATTAACGCTAATGATGTTATACCGGATACTTCACAAGGTATTTTTGCTATCGTGGTTAATTTTATACCGGGCTATACATGGACACCAAATGTAGATACATTAGGAACACAAAAGAACGCATGGCGTTTCCATTCGTATGAATTAAATGGATCTAATCAATATCCTACATATTCCAAACAAGATTTAAACGTTTCTCACCTTATTCCGGACGCTGTTCGTTATAACCTATTGGTAGGAAGTTGGAACGGTAGTTATATTCCAAGTTATGCTTATATGGGGTCAAATCCGGGGTTTTCTTATGAATCTATGGCTATTTACGTCAAGTTAACTCAACATGCACCGGTTGTCTTGGCTGACTGTTCAGAGCCATTCTTTTCTGAGTATGTAGAAGGAACTTCAAATAACAAGGCTCTTGAAATTTATAACCCTACAGGGAGTGCAATAGACTTATCAAATTATCAATTAAGAAAATACGGTAACGGCTCATCTACGCCAACCACGCTTACACTTTCGGGAACAGTGGTATCAAACGATGTTTTTGTTATTGCTAACCCTAACGCTACCTTTGCAAACGATATGACGAATGGTATTATTTCATTTAACGGAGATGATGCCGTAGAATTATACAATATTCAAACTTCTACAGTAGTTGATGTTATCGGCGAAGTTGGAAATGATCCGGGTTCTTCTTGGCCTGTTGGGACTGGAAGTACAGCAAACCATACCTTAGTAAGAAAAGCAACAATAAAAATTGGAACAGATGTTTGGACAGGGGTTGTTGATCAACAATGGGATGTTTATCCACAAGATGATTTTACACATTTAGGAAGCCATACTAATATAGGTTGTTTTACCCCTTTAACAGCAGTACCAACCATCGATGATGATACGATTTGTGTACAAGAAAGCATTCAGTTTTCTCACACAAGTACTGGAGGGGCTACACCATATACTTACGCTTGGGATTTTGGTGATGGAAATACATCAACCTCTGCAAGTGGCTCTTACACTTACGGAACAGCAGGAACATTCTCTATTTCTTTAACGGTTACTGATGCAGGTGGAAATATTGATGACTCAACAATTGTATTAGTAGTAGCGGAGAAACCCAGTGCAGATTTTACCTATTCCGGTGGAATGACGGTTTCGTTTACTGACGCTTCTACTGTTTCTGTCGGGTCAATTGTATCGTGGGATTGGAGTTTTGGAGATGCATCTACTAACAGTACTATTCAAAATCCAACACACACCTATACACAAGCAGGAAACTATTCGGTACAACTTACTGTGGTATCTTCTGTTTCTCAGTCTTGCAGTAGTTCTACAACTAAAATGGTAACGGTTTCTTCTTCTCCAACAGGAGTTGATGAAAACAGCCAACAAAAAGTTTCAATTTTTCCGAATCCAAGTACCGCCGGTATTATCAATATTAAAAGCGATGTAAAAATTCAGAGAGTTGAATTTTATAACGCTCTGGGACAAAAAGTTTACTCCGCAAAGGGAAGTAAGTCAATTGATATTTCAAACTTGGCAAAAGGTATTTATACCGTTAACTTTATTTCAGATAAATCTATATCTACACAACAATTGATTGTGAAATAGAGATAACAATTTCATAAATAATCAAAAAAAGAGGTGTTCGTTTTTAAGAACACCTCTTTTTTTGTCATTAATTTGTAATAAACAAGAAAAATAAAATCTTGTATAGTATAGCAACCTTATCTTTGTGGGATATAGATATAATATAATAACTTTATGAACAAAATAGCAATTTCGTTATTCGCAGTAGTTTTATTGTCTGCGTGTGGAACAAATGAATCTTCTTTGGTAGAAGAAAAAGAAGAGATTTCAACGAGTGACCATCATTCCGGAGCGACAAAAACAAACCAAATTCATTACAAACAAGAAAAACATTTAGCAAATATTCGCCAAATAACATTTGGCGGAGATAATGCTGAGGCTTATTGGAGTTTTGATGATAGCAAATTAGTTACTCAAATAACAAATCCGGCGTGGGGAATAGAATGCGATCAAATCTTTATTGCTGACCCTAACGAAACCTATAAAGATAAAAGACCTAAAATGGTAAGTACAGGAAAAGGTCGAACAACTTGTTCTTATTTTATGCCCGGTGATACTACCATCTTGTATGCAAGTACTCACTTAGGAAACGAAGCCTGTCCACCTAAACCAGAGAAAAGGGAAGACGGTAAATACGTATGGCCGATTTATAAAGATTTTGACATTTTTGTAGCTGATTTAGAAGGGAATATCATTCAACAATTAACCGATAGAGAAGGATACGACGCAGAAGCAACCGTATCACCGAAAGGAGATAAGATTGTTTTTACCTCTACTCGAACGGGTGATTTAGAATTGTTTACAATGAATATAGATGGAACAAATGTACAACAAGTAACCTCTGAGTTAGGCTATGATGGGGGGGCTTTTTTCTCTCCAGATGGAACAAAATTAATCTTCCGCTCATCACGTCCCCAAACAGAAGAAGAAATAAAGGAATACAAAGAGCTTTTGGCTCAAGGACTTGTGAAACCAACAGATATGGAGTTATATATTTGTAATGTTGATGGTAGTAACCTAAAACAAATAACTCATTTAGGAGGAGCGAATTGGGCTCCTTTTTATCACCCTTCGGGCAAGAAGATAATTTTTTCTTCTAACCACGCTTCTCCTAAAGGCTTCCCTTTTAACTTGTATATGATTAATGAAGACGGAACTGGGCTAGAACAAATTACTTATGACGGTGTTTTTGATTCTTTCCCTATGTTTAGCTATGATGGTAAAAAATTAGTTTTTTCAAGTAACAGAAATAACAATGGTACACATGACACGAATTTGTTTATAGCTGATTGGGTAGAGTAACCCCGATATTGGCTTATAAAATGAGAAATATCATTTTACAATGGTATAAAAGTCAAAAAAACAGTATTTTAATAGGAAATATTAAATAAAACAAATATTTTCGCAGTCTTATTTAACCAATTAATAATTATTAAGATGAAAAGAAATTTAAGAAACTTAGGATTCGTTTTAGCTCTTGGAGCTATCTCTATGGTAAGTTGTTCTGAAGCAAATGAAGCTGCTGAACACGCTACTGACGCTGCTCACGGAGCGGTAGAACATGTTGAAGATGCTGCACATAAAACTGCTGATAAAGCTGAGGAAGTTGTTAACGACACTAAAGAAGCTGTAGAAGGAGAAATGAAATGCGAGGCTGGTAAATGTGGAGATGGAATGGCTAAAGACGCTACTGAAGGAGAAAAAAAATGTGAAGCTGGAAAATGCGGTGACGGAATGGCTAAAGATGCTGCTAAAGAAGCTACTGACCATGTAGAAGATGCTGCACATGATGCTGCTGCTCACTAAGAAATATTCTGATTGAGATAGTAAAGCCTTCCGTATCGGGAGGCTTTTTTTGTTTATGTATTCTCTATAAATAAAATTTATAATGGCTAGAAAAGATATATTTAAAGAAAGAATAACATCTTGGACAATGAATAGAAAAGATTTTGTTCGTTCTATTTCTTTGTTGGCTATTTCTTCTACTGTTTTTCATCTGGACTCTTGTGTAAATACCTCTCTTAAAGATGAAAACTTAATTTCTTCCTTAATGAGTAATGAAGAGGCTAAAATTATTATCGATATTCAAAATATTTTATTGCCTGAAACCGGTAAAGGTCCTTCTGCAAAAGATATAAATGCTTTTCATTATTTACTTTGGTTTTTACAAGACGAACGAATAGACTCTCGCGAACGGAATTATCATATATCGGGGGCTAATAAAGTGAATAGGAGAGCAAAAGAAATATACAAACGTTCTTTCACGATATTAACACCTGATGAAAAAGAAAAACTAATTCAAATCGTATCTAAAGAACCTAAAATCAAGTTTTGGTTAAGTAAACATTTAACACTTATTTTTGAAGCTCTTTTATGTGACCCGATTTATGGGGGGAACCCTGATAAGATAGGATGGAGTTGGTTACATCACAATCCGGGTAAGCCTCGTCCTGTTAAAGAACTGGCTTATCCCGATATTATAAATCACGTACAAAGAAATCAAGGTTAAAATTAATATCTTTGTACAATCATGGGAGAAAAGAAATGGAATACATTATCACAACGGTTGGAGTTAAACGAGTTTAAGCTTAATTCGCTTTTGGAAATAACCAAAGCAATCAATGAAAATTTTTCCATTGATAAACTTTTAAAAATATATGATTACATCTTAAGAGAACAATTAGGAATAACAAAATTGGTTCTGTTTAACGAATATAATCAACGGTGGGATATTCTACTTCGTTACGGAGCAAAAGGAATTGCCAAGAAAATAGATATAAAAGAAGATCTTACTCACATAAAAGATATTACAGTAATAGAATCATCGTCTAACTCTGTTCTCAATACTTTTGATGTTGTTATCCCTGTGTTTCACAAAGAACAACCATTAGCTTTTTTGCTGTTAGGTAATTTAAATAAAGATGATGAAACTTCGCATATAAAACATATGCCGTTTATTCAGACGTTGACAAATATTATTATTGTTGCCATTGAAAATAAACGATTTGCTAAAAAAAGTATAGAGCAGGAGTTGGATAAAAGAGAGTTAGAAGTTGCTGCTCAAATGCAAGCTATGCTTCTTCCGTCTAACCTTCCATCCAACAATCGGATGGAAGCACATGCTTTGTACGAAAGTCTTCAACTCGTTGGTGGAGATTACTATGATTTTATAGCGTTAAACAACGAAGAATATGTCTTTTGTATTGCCGATGTTAGTGGAAAAGGAGTTCCTGCGGCTCTTTTAATGAGTAATTTTCAGGCACATTTACGAGCGAACGTAAAATATAATCATCGTAACCTTTCTATGGAAGATTTAATTAATGAATTGAATGTAAATGTAAATGAAGCTGCACAGGGAGAAAAATTTATCACTTTCTTTTTTGCTTACTATAATTCAACTACCCGTTTGCTAAAGTATGTAAACGCGGGGCACAATTATCCTGTATTGCTTAATGGAGAAGAGGTTGAGATGCTGAATAAAGGGTGTATTGGATTGGGTATGTTTGCTGAAATTCCTCATATAGAAGTAGGGAAAGTAGAACTGAAACCTAATAGTTTGCTCACCTGTTTTACAGATGGTTTGGTAGAATTAGAAAACCCCGAAGGCGAACAATTTGAATCCGAAAGATTGGTGCAAATAATTACAGAAAATAAAAACCTAAAAATAAGCGAACTTAATAAGTTAATATTCCTAGAGTTAGATCGCTTTAAAGGAGATTCTAAATATCTTGATGATACAGCAATACTAACTTGCCGGTTTTTATAATTGATTTGTTATGAAATGGAATGAGGCGTTGAATAACTTAACAAACCTACAATATTATAGCAAGTTATGGGTTTGCCTCTTATTTCAAAACAAACTAAAAATAAATTAGAATTTTTGTCTTTGGTGACGTACCGTTTTCTTTCTTCTTTTTCTTCTGTTTCCGTATTTACTTGAAGCAAAATTACCTTTATATCTACCTTTCAATACATAGGAGTAAGCTATTGTTGTGTACATATAAGAATCATTATGCGTAGGGTCACCTCTTTTACCTATATTTCCATCAGAAGGTGGTGCATAATTTGCTAAAATAGCAGGGTCATTTGTTACGGCAGCTGATTGATTTGCCAAAGCTACAGCTTGTGGAGAAGGTAAGGTTGAAGGATCGGCATAAACGGTACTTACATCATCTAAATAATCCGTAAATGTGGTTACCCATGTGAAATCCCAACCAATTCTGTGTTTTTTCTTAATGGTGAAAAAGAACCCTAAACCAACAGGAACTCCAATACCGAATTTTTTATATTCAACTCCTTCTGTTTTTAGAGGTCTAAGAGGTGTCCATGTTGTTCCATCCAAACTACCCAATGGGTTGGAGTAAAAGGTGGTTATTCCCGCATGCCCGTAGGTGTCGAAAGCGACGTAATAACGCCCTCTGTTTCCGACATCGCTTATACGATAAATGTACCCTTCGGCACGTAGAGTTAAGTCCAATAAATTATTTTTAAATCGTAAGTTTCTGTAATATCTACCCGGGTTAGTTGAAAGATTATCATCGCCTCTTATTTGATTGTAATTAAATCCTAAAGATACAGATAGATAATCGTTGAATTTATGGCGTGCAAAAGCACTAACAGAAGTTCTTGTTTGTGGTATTTTCATATCCCAAACAAAGTCCCTTCTTGTTTTCTCTTTCCCTCCTATTTCACCTAAATAATTAGCCGCCCCTAATCGAACACCTATATCATTTCGGTAAAAACCAGCACCCATCTGACCTAACAATGTGTTAGACAGAAGGATAATTCCGAATAGAAAATAGTTTTTAATACTAGTCATAAGTATACAAATTTAGATATATCTATGAATAAAACAAATTCTTTTTGATTAATTGCGTGAAATTTAACGTTATTGTGAGTGAAATTTAACTCATTTTATTGCATTATCTATCTAAAGTTTGTGTTTTGTGCAGATTTTTCGTCGTCAAAGAAAACGAAATTCCGTTTTCTTTGCACTCATCTGTTCCGCCTTTAGATTTGCATCATATTGATAGAGGTAAAATTATTCATTAATTTTGTATTCAATTTTCAAATAAAAAGAGGGAGGTGAACTTTCTGTTCCGCTATACTGAAATGTATATCTAACGTATTAGTCCTCCCTCTTTATTTTAAACCGATTACAATGACTAGATAGAATTTTAAA
>JALWSJ010000107.1 GCA_026993705.1 Flavobacteriales bacterium | reverse complement strand
TTTAAAGGCTGGTATTCCTGCAACTTGAGGACAAGCGTCTTCATGGTCAGGGATACTGTCTTTATCAGAATCAGGGCAACCGTTAAAAATTTCTAATCCTGCTACTTCGGGGCAATTATCTTTTTTGTCTTTTATACCGTCGCCGTCTTTATCTTTATTTTTGCGGCCGAATGTTAAGTTAATTCCCGCTCTTACGTGCATGTTTTTAGCACTGTAAGGGTATTTAAAGCTAGAACTTCCTGTTTTCATCTCAGCTAGTTTTCCTGCTAATACATTATCGGTAATCATATATATTTGGAAAGAACCTAAATTCAAGCTCATACCTAATCCTATGTTTTGGTAATCTCTATGCGTAATAGAGTAAGATGCCGTAAGTTGTAAGATACGACCTAAGTCTTGTGTGTAGGCAATCGAATAAGAAGGTCTTAGACGACCTCTGAATAATTCTCCGTGAAATAAACCTGAAACTTTACCTCTGTACTTCCCTGCGTCAAATAATTTATAACTTCCTGTTAAATAAAACCTTGTCATCAAAGAAGTTGAATAAGCTTTTGTGTTGGAAGTAGCATTAAAACTGTTTTTAAAATCATCTTCGGTTCTAGTTACAAGAGCGTCAATAGAATCTTGCCTTACAGAGTCCGCGGCCATTACTGCGTTGGAGAAATCAATTCCTCTAAAGACAAATTCACCGTTATCGGTTACCACATTTTTAACGTCATTTTTCCAACGGATAAATCCTAAGTCTAATACACTTGCAGCAACGGTTATTTTATCATTAAGTTGGTAAGTTGCACCTAAGTCAATAGCGAAGCCTCTGTTTTTTCTTTTCATTAAATAGGACTTGAAATCGTTATTTTCCAAGTCATTGTTACCATCAATACTATCTGTTAACGTGTACAAACCAGAGGTGTTTACATCATATTGACCGCTAATCGTCCAATCGTAAGTATTCGGGTCGGTTTTCCATTTAATATCGCTTCTTTTAGTGTGGATATTCTCCATACCGTATAAATATTTCACTTTAGCTCCAACACTTAATTTATCCCCAAATTCACGTTGAAGTCCCAAAGCGTATTCCCTGTAATGGTTTAATTCCATTCCGAAATTGGAAAAATCTAATGTTCCATTGTTGAGTTGAGAGAAATTGGCATTTCCTGTTAAAGGAAAACGTAGTAAATCCCCCGGTAAAGTTAATCGGGCAAAAGCATTTTCCGTAATATTAAAACTAATGTAGTTCTTCTCTTTAAAAAGAAAACCAAAATTGATAAGGTCAACTTTAGAAGAAAAACTAATATCGTTTCTCGTTTTCCACATCGACTTTAGATGGTCAATTCTCAGTGTTGTTTGATTTCCGTTTACCTCAAACAAATCTTTCGGTGTAAATACCGTATTGTAATGATTGAAATAAAGAGAAGAAACACCAGGTATTCCAATGTTTAATCGAGCTTGTGGCCGAAAAGCCGGATTGACGTATTGTATTTGCTGAATATTCGTCAGGTTCATTAATGTTAAATCCTGTTGTGCCTTAGCGTTAATAACGAATATTGACAAAAAGACGGCGAATATTGAATGTTTTATAAAATTCATTTTGAAATGTTATTCTATTATTGTTTTTATTGAAGATTGATTAATGTTGTAAGTCGATTAAGAAATCTACTTTTGCCGATACTTTGATACCTACATTGTACTCCGGATAAATTTTTACATTTTGTCCTGAAAAAGCATCGTTGGTAAGTCCTTTGGCTTTGTAGATTAATTTTTTAGAATTGTTATCCAACAATTTTTGAATTAATTCTTGAGTTAAAACAATATCTGTAGTTTTAACCGTAGATTGAGTTACTTTGCCATAATTCGGGTCGGATAACGGAAGTGTAAAATCTACAATACCATGGTCAAAGATGTTTTCTATACCGGCAGTTGTTTGAAACAATGAATCGATGATTACATTGTTGGTGTCAGCAAAGTATAACTGGACGCCTGCATCAATTGGAAGTCCATTGTCAACGTTTAATCTGATAGTAACTTGTTTAACATCTTCTGCAGTTAAATTACTCGCCGTATCTATACCCAGCATAGATTCAACGTCTAAGTCTGTTGTATCTTTTAGGGTGAAATTTCTAGCCCAACCATAAAGTGGTAAGATAAGTTCGGCATCACACCAGATTCCGGCATTACCTAATACAAAGTTTTGTGCAAAACCATTAGGGTTAGTGGTTGAGGTAGAATTAAAAATTATTTTTCCCGGACCTTCGTCAACCAATTGCCCGAGAGTCGGGTTTGTGTTTGAATTATCTATGGTGTGTGTGGTAATAGCAGTATCTCCCGGTAATGAAGCACCTGTAATCAAAGGAATAGAATTAAGCCCCGAACCACCTAAATTAATAATAGTACTATTGTCCGGTGCTAGTATAGCGGAAAATTGTGCTTGAACTTCAACTCCCGCAGTGTTCCCGATAGTAATTTCAATTCTTGGATCTTCAAAGTGAATATCTCCGCCACCTGTTTCTTGAAACATTGTTATCAAAGTTGTATCTTGGTTTATGATATTGGTTTGTTGCCCAACATATCCCCAGACCGATTCAAAAGCACCAATGGTTAAGTTCATAGCAGAGGTTAATTGCTCGCCTCCCAACAGACCGTTTCCACTGTTTGTGATTTGAATAGGTAGGTTTATTTTAAAGGTGTTGTTAGTTGTGTTACCATCAGTTAAGTCTAATGTGTAACCACTAATATCGATAGGGTTATTAGAAATCACAGGGGTAGAGCCACTGTAATTCAGGTAAATTACTCTTTGTAGTGGAGAACCGTTTTGTGTTAAGCTCGGTATGGTAATGTTGGTTACCACATTGTGCATAAAATCAGAACTCAAATTCAAATCCAATGTCCCAGATTGAATGACAATACTATCCAATTGAGCTCCGTTAGGCACGTTGAACGTAAATGTAGCCGTATGTAAGAATGTGCTTGTTATTCCTGCACCGGTTGCCAAAAATGCCGTAACATCACTTGGTGTAAGCGAAAACGAGGAAGTATAACTTTGGTTGGGAATCGTAATTAAATCATTAGGAGTCAACTCAAACAATCTGTTCTTATACACTAGCTCAAACAACGTCGTCGAGTTATTGTATTGAAGGTTATTAATATTTGCTTCCGCTTCCAAATCACCTAAGTTAAGGTTTACCTCGCCCAAAGGCATAGCAAAGCTGGGGTCGAGTGCGGGCGTATTTACTTGCTCAAGATTAATCTCTTTTTTTACGCATCCTGTCATTATCAGAGCAGAAAGAGCAATCATTGGGAGTGTTTTTTTTCTAAACATAATTTCTAATTTTTTGCAAAGTTACATTGAAGTTATTGATTCTTCAAATTAATAGTTAACTTATTCAGTATTTGGGCATTCCCATTACGGTATAAAAAAGTAGTTTCGTTGACACTACTCTACTTTTTAACACCGTAATGGTCGGGCTATCCACTATATCTTTTGCCTGCCATAAAGGCAAGCAGGCAAAAGGATGCCGTTTCTATCCCTAATGCGGAACAAAACCTCTATGCTATTTCGAGTTGAGGATAAGTTCCTAATGTCTGTAACTTTTCAAGTTTCCAAAGGTTGTCTGAATGTTAGTTTTTATTGAACTTGTTTAAAGTTAACTTACTAAACTACGCGTAAAGCATTATATTTTCTGGACTTCAGCTAATTTTTATTCCATAGCTAATGGCTATGCAATAAAAATGGAGCTTTGCCAGAAAATATAAGCCTTCACGCTCGCTATTAGTCTGTCAACTTTAAACAAGTTCATAGAATTTATTTAACGTTACGACTATGGCTGTTGAAAATAGATATAATTTAAGAGGAGTTTCCGCAGGAAAGGAAGATGTGCACGAAGCAATAAAAAATGTTGATAAAGGATTGTTTCCGAAGGCGTTTTGTAAAATCGTTCCTGATTATTTGACAGGAGATGAGGAGTATTGCATAGTTATGCATGCCGACGGAGCAGGCACAAAGTCAAGTCTTGCGTATATGTACTGGAAGGAAACAGGAGATATTTCTGTTTGGAAAGGAATTGCACAAGATGCTCTCATTATGAATATTGACGATTTGATTTGTGTTGGAGCTACAGAAAACATTCTCTTGTCCTCGACCATTGGACGAAATAAAAATTTAATTCCGAAAGAGGTGTTGTCAGCACTTATCAATGGTACGGAAGAATTACTTGCTGAGTTGTCTAACTATGGTGTCTCTATTCATTCAACAGGAGGAGAAACGGCTGATGTTGGCGATTTGGTTCGAACTATTATTGTAGATTCGACTGTGGTTACACGAATGAAAAGAGAAGATGTTATTGATAATGCCAACATTAAAGCAGGAGATGTGATTGTTGGATTGGCTTCTTTTGGTCAGGCTTCTTATGAAAATGAGTATAATGGCGGAATGGGAAGTAATGGATTGACTTCTGCTCGTCATGATGTTTTTGCAAAATATTTAAAGGATAAATATCCAGAAAGTTTTGATGCAAGTGTACCAGAAGAATTGATTTATTCGGGGGCTAAACACTTGACAGATGAGGTAGAAAATGCTCCTGTGGATGCTGGTAAGTTGGTTTTGTCGCCTACGCGTACGTATGCACCTATCATTAAGGCTGTTTTGGATAAGCATAGAAAGGATATACACGGTATGGTGCACTGTAGTGGAGGAGCTCAGACGAAAATCCTTCATTTTGTTGATGATTTGCATATTGTGAAAGATAATTTATTTCCTGTACCTCCTTTGTTTGATTTGATACAAAAAGAATCGGGTACGGACTGGAAAGAAATGTATAAAGTCTTTAATATGGGACATAGAATGGAATTGTATGTTCCAGAGGAAATTGCTAAGTCCATCATTGCTATTAGTAAAGAATTTGATGTTGAGGCTCGAATTGTTGGTCGAGTTGAAAATTCTTCTTCAAAAAAATTGACGATTACAACAGATAAGGGTACTTTTGTTTACGAATGATTTTATTATAAGTGCTTTTTTGCATTTATGATGTATTTCTATCACGTTGAAGTTGTGTAAGGTGTTTTTATTTGTGTTGATAATGAGTATTGAAAATTTTCGATAACGTAGAAGATTGAAGTAGAATGTGTTTCTATTCATCGTCTAAGAAACCCTAAACTCACTTTCTTTCAGCCGATTTAGTCCGCGTTAGGGATAGAACGGCGTGTTTGAACTCCTTTTGGTTTGTTGCATATATGCAAACCAAAAGAGTGAGTAGTGATAGCCCGACCATTACGGCGTTAAAAAGTGGTGGAGTGCAACGTAACTACTTTTTTATGCCGTAATGGGAACGCCCAAATTATTAATAGTTAGAAAAGTATTAAGATGAGTAAAAATAATTTATTACAAAAGTTAGAGCAGATTAATGTCCGATATGAGGAGGTGGGGAAATTGATTGTTGACCCTGATATTATTTCGGATATGAAGCGGTATGTGCGGTTAAACAAGGAGTATAAGGATTTAGAACCGTTGGTGAAGGCGTATAAGGAACTAAAAAATGTGACGGAGAATATTGCGTCTTCTAAAGAGATAATTAAGACGGAAACGGATGCGGAATTTAAGGAGATGGCGAAGATGGAGTTGGACGAACTGCAAAAGAGGTTAGAGGAGTTAAATGAGGAGATTAAATGGCTTTTGATTCCTAAAGATCCGAACGATGATAAGAATGTGATAATGGAATTTCGTGCGGGTACTGGTGGAGATGAGGCTTGTATTTTTGTGGAAGATATTTTTAGAATGTACACGATGTATTTTAAAGAAAAGGGCTTTTCTTATACGGTGTTGAACTCTAATGATGGTGGTACTTCTGGTTATAAAGAAATCGCTATGGAAGTATCGGGAGAGGAAGTATATGGTACATTAAAATTTGAATCGGGGGTGCATCGGGTACAACGTGTGCCAGAAACAGAATCGCAAGGTAGGGTGCATACGTCGGCAATTACAGTTGCGGTATTGCCTGAAGCTGAAGATATTGATTTTAAGTTGGATATGAAAGATGTACGAAAAGATACTTATCGTTCGTCTGGGGCAGGTGGTCAGCACGTTAATAAAACAGAATCGGCAGTTCGATTGACGCATATTCCTACGAATACGGTGGTGGAATGTCAAGACGGACGTTCGCAACATAAGAATTACGACAAGGCCTTGCAGGTTTTACGTTCTAAATTGTACCAAGCCGAGGTCGATAAGGCGAATGCCGAACGTTCGGAACAGCGAAAATCGTTGGTTTCTACAGGCGACCGTTCTGCTAAGATACGTACCTACAATTATCCACAAGGGCGAGTTACCGACCATCGAATTAATAAAACCATGTATAATTTGTCTAGTTTTATGAATGGCGACATTCAAGAAATGATAGATGCTTTGAAAATGGCAGAAAATGCCGAAAAACTCAAAGCGGGAGGAATGGAGTAATCCTTTTAGCCAGTTATATAAACCCCATTAAATGATATGGAAAGAGAAGAAGAATTAGCTTTGGTAGATGTCTTGCAAAATGAATATGTTTTGTATCAATTGCGTCACGGAGAGGCTCCTGTTACAGTTTTTGCTTTCTGCGAATCGTTGCAAATTGACGAAGCAGAATTTTACAAACATTTTAACTCTTTCCGAGCTTTAGAGGCTTCTATTTGGGTACGTTTTTTAGAAACGGCTCTGCAACCTGTCCTCGATGATGAGGAGTACGAAACCTTTACTGCCCACGAAAAAGTTCTATCGTTTTACTATACCATTATAGAGGTGTTTAAGCAAAATAGAAGTTTTGTCGTCCTTAAATTATCCGATTTATCGATGGCTGATGTACGTCTAAAAACCTTAGAACCATTTAGAGTGCACTTTTTTAATTGGATAGACGAAATTCTGCAAAACGGTATAGAAAAGGAAGAATTAGCTTTCAGACCTATGTTGTCTGAACGATACAACGAAGCTGTTTGGGTACAATTCCTCTATATTATTCGCGTATGGATAAACGATGAAAGCAAAGATTTTGAAGTAACAGATGCGGCTATCGAAAAATCAAGTGCCCTGCTCTTTGAACTCTTAAAAAAAGGAGCGGTAGATTTATTGATAGATTTTCTAAAATTTGCTTACCGAAATAAAGCTTATTAGGGCGTTCCCCCAATTTTCTAAAGACACATATCGCTATTCGCGAAACGTGTCTTTAGAAAATTGGGGTCGGGCTATCCACTATATCTTTTTGTTTGCATACAGCAAACAAACCAAAAGGATGCCGTTCCTATCCCTAACGTATTCTATGATTAAAACAAGCAAAATGTAAATTATTTTGTTAAAAAAATAACACCTTTTGCACAATGCCTTCGGCGACCCTTCGGGGAGTCGGGACTCGCCCCGACAGGCGAGGGGTAGTATTCAAAAAAAATATGTTTTGAATACGTCTATACCTATGCAGCATATTTAGTTAAATCAACATACGGAGTCCCTCTCTTTACAACAGAAAAC
>JALWSJ010000106.1 GCA_026993705.1 Flavobacteriales bacterium | reverse complement strand
AAATGTTTGTATGATTCATTGCCTTTTATCGATACCTCCACTATTTCGTCTCCTGACGTAATTACTGGTTACATGTGGAACTTCGGCGAGAACGCTTTGCCTTTTATTGATGCTCAAATTGACAACCCTTTTTATTCTTTCCAAAATCACGGAACTTTTGACATAACAGAAATTGTATCATCTAATAATGGGTGTTTTGACACAGTTGTAAAATCAATAAATGTTTATCCGATTCCCATAGCAGGTTTTACTGCACCTCCTGTTTGTGAAGGTGATTCCTCTTATTTTATCAATGTTTCAACAATAGATACTGGTTTTATTACAAGTTATTCTTGGGATTTGGGTAATGGAGATACAAGTACACTTTTAAATCCAGAATATTTATATTCTAACTCTGGGACATATACCGTTCAATTAACAGTTTCTTCAAATCACGACTGTTTAGATACCGTTAACCAAAATTATATAGTTTATCCAAATCCCATTACCATAGCCGGTAGTGATGATACGATTAATTGTATTGTTGATCCTATTACATTAGATGCTTCAATGTCTTCATCAGGGAACAATTATTCAAGTCTTTGGAGTACATTAGGGGGAAATATTATTTCAGGAGAAAATACACTAACTCCCCAAGTTGATGAAGTAGGTATTTATGTATTGGAAGTAACAGACTTAACAACAGGATGTAGTTCTAGCGATACATTGTCTGTAATTCAAGAATCTCCCCCTTCTGTTGAACTATTAATAGATGGACAATCAGATCACTTATTTTCTTTTTTCTCCATGGAAGAACATGAATTTTCATACGCTGGAGAAGATGGTTCTGTGCATTGGTCAATTGATAATGGAGCATTTTTGACTTCAGACTCAACCTTTCTTTATCAATTCACAGAATCAGGTGAACATCTTTGTGTTTTAGCTCTTACCGATATCCAAAATGGATGCATAGGGTATGACACTGTTCTTATAGAAATAACACACAAATTGATTATTCCTTCCGGATTGTCTCCAAATTCTGACGGTATTAATGATACGTTTTATATAAGAGCACTTGAAAATTATAAAAAAGGAGATTTAACAATTTTCAACCGTTGGGGAGAAAAGGTATACTCCGCTTCTCCCTATGAAAATGATTGGTATGGACAATCAAATGTAAATAATGTATTGATAGGAAAAGAAGTTATTGACGGAACTTATTTCTATATATTAAAGTTATTTAATTATAATGGTGAGGATGAAATATATAAAGGATACATTGAATTGAAAAGGAAATGATGGTTAGGATTGATAAAGCAACCATTATAAAACTCGTACGTTTGCAAATAAAATCTAGGATGAACATTTACAATGGGATAATATTATTTATACTACTTTTAAGTAGAACCTGTTTAGCTCAACTGGATAGCATTCATTGGATACCTCCAATGTATGCAAGTGACCCGCCAAATGATCAGTATATTTATTTATCTACACCAAGCACCACCTCTTTTATTGTTACAATAAAAGATGGAGCTGGAAACGTATTAGCTACGCCAAGTTTATCCAATGCAACTCCCTTTAGATACAGTATAGGAACAGGGACAGGAACTCCCCTTTTTGTTACTGACGGCATGTTGAACAACGTACAAATGAATAAAGGCTTTATTCTTCAAGCAAATAAGAAATTTTACGCGAACGTAAGATTGAAAAATGGAGCTCAAGCAGGAAGTCTAACCGCAAAGGGAAGAGCCGGAGCAGGAAACACTTTCAGAGTCTCATTTTTTCCTGTTTTTGCTAATGCTTCCTATAGAAATAACTTTTGTTCTATAATGGCAACAGAG
>JALWSJ010000105.1 GCA_026993705.1 Flavobacteriales bacterium | reverse complement strand
AACGATACTGTTATCATCAATGTTTACAACCAACCTACGGCGAATGCAGGTCTCGATATTGATTTGTGTAATACCTATTCGACTACTTTGAATGGAAATCAACCGCTAGGTACAGCTTTGGGAGCTTGGTCGATGGCGAGTAATTATACGCAACCGAGTACTGTGAACTTTGCTAATGCTTCGCTTTATAATACGAACGTGAGTAACTTACAAGAGGGAACTTATAAACTTGTGTGGACTATGACAAACGGAATCTGTTCATCCACTACCGACACTATTCTAATCAACGTATATGACCAACCTATTGCTAATGCCGGAGGAGATATTTCATTATGTGACGTCTATTCCACTCAACTAAATGCAACACCTCCACAAGGACTATCCACAGGGTTTTGGACAACAAGCCCTAACTCTCCCAATGGAGTTCTATTCAACGACAGTACTCTTTACAATACAGGTGTATCAAATCTACAAGAAGGTTCTTATGATTTTATTTGGACAGTTAGTAATGGAGGGTGTCCTTCATCATATGATATCGTAACAGTGAATATATACAATTCACCAACAGCCAATGCTGGAGGGGATATCATCATTTGTGATGAAAACTTTACCTTATTAAATGCAAATACTCCATCGGGTACTGCTTCAGGGATATGGACTGCTAATTCATCTTTTGCCAACCCTTCGAATGTAAGTTTTTCCACTCCTCAAAGTGCTTCAACACAAGTAGGCTTCTTACTACCCGGCGAATATCAATTTGTATGGAATGTTTCAAATGGAATTTGTCCGGTTGCAACAGACACTATGAGTGTTTTTAACTTCAAAAAACCAACGGCTAATTTTCTTCAATCCGGGACAGACGTCTGCCCGAACGGATGTATATCCGTTGTCAACAATTCACTTGTTCTTCCACCAGACACATTGAACAATTATATTTGGACTGTTGACACAGTTAATTACACACCTCTGACTCTTCAAGATTCTAATTCAATTTGTTTAAGTACTCCTGGCACCTATAATCTCGCCTTAATTATATACTCAAGCAATGGATGTAGTGACACTTCATTGGTTGAACATGCTTTTACTGTACACGCAAATCCAATTGCCTCATTTACAATTAACCCCCACTTAAATATAGAGGAATTAGAAAGAGTCGATTTTATTAATGAAGCTCAAAATACAACGGAACTTGTTTACTACTTTGGTGATGGAGATTCTTCAACTTTATTCAATCCTAATCATTTTTATTCGACAGCGGGAACATATGAAATAACACAAATAGTAGTTTCAGATTTTGGTTGTTCTGACACGTTGATTCAATACATAGAAGTGGATATAAAACAAACTTTATATTTACCTAATGGCTTTACACCTAACGGAGATGGAAGAAACGACACTTTTAAACCCAAAATTAATGGTGGAGAAAAAAACATTAGTCGCTATAGTTTAACTATTTTTGACCGTTGGGGTAAAATGATTTTTGAAAGTCATTCAATTGATAAGGGGTGGGATGGTACATTTAAAAATCAACCTATGCCTTTGGGTGTTTATGTTTGGATTTTGGAATATAATGACAAAAATGATATTCCGATACACTTAACGGGTGATGTATCGTTGGTTCGGTAATAATACCATTTGAAATGCTCGTTTTTAGACCCTTACCGTAGCTATGGCTCGCCTGCACGTCTCAAAATAGCACCAGCCCCCTCGCGTTAGGGATAGGAACGGCATCCTTTTGGTTTGTTTGCTTTATGCAAACCAAAAGATATAGTGGATAGCCCGACCCTCATTTGCTAAAGATTCCAACTAACGTAAAAAAATAAAACAC
>JALWSJ010000104.1 GCA_026993705.1 Flavobacteriales bacterium | reverse complement strand
TAGCTTTTTTGCAACATGTAAAACACATGATATTAATCCTTATAAATGGCTACTTGATGTATTGAACCGTATTCCAGATCATAAAGCAAATAAATTATTTGAGTTATTTCCTCAAAATTGGAAAGAGCTCAATAACGAATAACATGTAAGGTGGATGTTACTGTTAGAGCAAATGAACAGTTACAGAATTATTTTGGTTACTATTCAATAAGTATATTCCAAATTTTTTAGATTCCCATAAACATCAGGATAAAAACGAATCGTGTTTAAAGA
This sequence comes from Flavobacteriales bacterium, assembly GCA_026993705.1. Classification (GTDB taxonomy): domain Bacteria; phylum Bacteroidota; class Bacteroidia; order Flavobacteriales_D; family Parvicellaceae; genus S010-51. The sequence goes on along the minus strand of JALWSJ010000104.1, from coordinate 7,253 downwards.
GTCTGCCTCTACCGTAAAATAACGAATGTGAATTGGTGTTTTTCTTTTGAAAGTAATTACCTTACGTGTTTTATTTTTTATATAATAGTTGACACTATCAATTGTGTAGGTGTTGGCAGAGTCGTGTTGCAGGAGGTAGTCGGCAAGTTCTAAGGGGTGGTCAACTCGCATGCACCCATGACTATAAGCTCTTCGTCCTTTTTTAAAAAATCTTTTGGAAGGTGTGTCGTGAAAATAAACTGAGAATTTATTTTGTAAATGAAATTTTATTTTCCCTAAAGCATTTCCTCGTCCTCCCTTCTGACGGATTCTGTAAGAAGAAAGATGACTGAATTTGCTTGAGGAAAGATGAATAACTTTCTTTCCGCTAAGTACTTCATAGCCGTTTCTGTTAAGATAGGTGGAGTCTTTCAAGACTTTAGGTGTTAATTCTTCTGTAACAATGCTTTTGGGAACGTACCAATAAGGATAAATAATCATATAATTTAGCCAGCTGTCGAGTTCGGGTGTTCTTTTAGCCGGTGTTCCGACAACTATCTTATGCTCGGTATCTAATTGTTGATTATTATAGATTTTAAGTTTGTAAGTAGCAATGTTTACAAAAATATGATTGGGTTCAAAGTCTTTTGTCTTTCTCCATTTTTCTAAAGATTTTTGAGCTTGATAATAGAAATAATTGGTGCTTTTTGATAGCTCTTTTGCTGTTGCTTTACCAATAATAGCATCGGTTTCTAATCCGTGTTGGTATTGGAAAGTTTTTAAGGCAGAAATAATTTTTGCTGAATCATTGTTTTTTGGAGTTGGTAAAAAACCATGGAGATATAATGCCTTTTGGGCTAGTAGATAGCTTTTTAATGAATCTTTCTTGAAGTTTGGCACTTGTATAACAGAATCATTAAGTTGTACATTTTCTAAATATTGTTCAAGACCTTTTTGTAATCTTTGATATTCGGCGTTTTTAGGTTGTAGCGATAATAATTCTTTGAAGATTGAGCCGTTTTGCTTTCCGTATTCAAGAATAGCCAACCAATTGGTGTCTTTGGTAGCGGAATCTTTTCGACTTATTGCTTTGCCGAAGGTTTGGTAATTATGAGTTAAATAAAGTTCCTTGATAAGGATATCGGTTGTGTCAATAGGAATAAACTTGTCGGGTGAAATACCGTAACTAAGTGATTGAGATATTTTTTGTTGCACACCGGCGATATTTGAAATAGGGGAGGAGTCGGGGGCAAACCATATTAAATTTTTTCTATTCGAATAAAAATCGATGATTAGTGAATCATCTGGGAAAACTTGTCTTGCTCTTAGGGCTATTTCCCGTAGAAACTCTTTAGCATATTCTTTTGAGACAAGCGGAACATTATCTTCGTGAACCGAAAAAGATTGTTTTTCCAAGGGGGTAGAACAGCTTTGCTCTGCCAAAAGCAAAATCAAAAGAAGTAGTAAGGGGTAGTTTTGTTTGTTCATTATCCTCTTTTTCCAAAAATGGAGCTTCCTACTCGAACAATGGTAGCTCCTTCTTCAATAGCAATGAGGTAATCGTTGCTCATACCCATTGAAATATGTTTAAAGTCCTTGTTTTTAATAAAAAAGTTCTCTTTTAATTTGTTGAAAATTGTTTTTAGTTCTTTAAATTCTCTTCGTACTTGATTTGTATTTTCAGTAAAGGTAGCCATACCCATAACGCCAACGATATTTACGTTGTGTAATTCCTTGTAATCGGCTGATTGTAATAGTTGTTCAACTTCTTGGTAATTAAATCCGAATTTTGTTTGTTCTTTAGCAATATGAAATTGCAACAAACAATCGATGGTGCGGTTTTTCTTTTTGGCTTCTTTGTTTACTTCTTGTAACAACCGCAAACTGTCGATACTGTGGATTAAAGTGACAGAAGGTATAATGTATTTAACTTTATTGCGTTGCAAATGTCCGATGAAGTGCCACGAGATATCTTTAGGCAGAGCCTCTGCTTTATCTCTCATCTCAAGGGCTTTGTTTTCGCCAAAGTGACGTTGACCGGCTTGATAGGCTTCTTCCAATAGTGCTATCGGTTTTGTCTTAGACACAGCTACTAATAGTACCGAGTCCGGAATTATCTTTTTTATTTTTGATAAATTTTCTGCAATCATTTGTTGTTTTGTTATTTCATTATGTAATAAAAATAAACTCTTTTTTTTGCACTCACTGATTTGTATTCCTAACACAGTTAATCTAAGCACAATAAAATGTTTTTAGTATCCTTATACTTCTTCATATTTTATTTCCATAGCTGGGGCTATGCAAAGAAAATATTCATCGTTTAAGAATACTAAATTCCATTTTCTTTGCACTTATCTCAACTGCGTCAGACTGTCTAAAAACCTAATTTACAGTGAGATTTACATCTGATTATCAATGTGTTATAATTCTTGTTTTCAAGTTTTTTAGGGTTTTTAGACAGTCTAGCGTTAGGGATAGAAGTGGCATCCTTTTGTGTTGTTGCGTATATGCAACACAAAAGATATAACGGATAGCCCGACCCTCATTTGCAAAACAAACGTTTCCGTGTAAACGGATATGTTTGTTTTGCAAATGAGGGGAACGCCCTAATTATTATTCTTTTTAGCAAAATGGTTATCCAACCAGTCCAAAATCATCTGATAGACTTCCTCGCGGTTGATTTCATTTAACATTTCGTGTCGTCCGCCCTCGTAAAGTTTTAGAGTAACGTCTTTTATGCCGGCTTTTATAAATTTTTCATAGACTTCTTTGGGGCCTTTGCCGTAATCACCCACCGGGTCCATATCGCCTGCGAAGAGCAACACGGGTTTGTTCTTATCCATTTTTCGTATTTGGTAAGTTTCGTTGACAAACAAAAGTCCGTTGAGTAAGTCGTTGTAGAATTGAGCGGTAAACGTCTGCATACAAAAAGGGTCGTTGATGTATTCATCCACAATTTGTTCATCTCTTGTTAGCCAATCTTTTTCCGTACGCGGGTTTTCTATGCGTTTATTATTCTGACCAAAAGCTAAATTGCTTAAAAATCCACTACGGTTCTTTTTCCCCATCATTTTGAGGTTAAATTTAGATAGTTTTTCACCCACAAAGCCCAATGCTCCTGGATGTCCTGCCGTTGCCGAGAAAATATAAGCATCAATCTCCGCAGGGTTTAGTATAGCAACATTTCTAGCGATAAATGACCCCATACTGTGTCCGAGAAGAATAATCGGCAAATTCGGGTGCTTTTTCTTTAGCATTTTGCTTAAATCAATCACGTCGTTCACCACTTTTTTCCAACCATTTTCCATCGCCAACAGACCAACCTTGGCGATTGTTCCCGCCGTTTTTCCATGCCCACGTAAGTCGCTAGAAAATACTAAATATCCGTACTGATTCAAAAACGAAGCAAACTCATCATAACGCCCCGCATGCTCACTCATTCCGTGTACAATATGCACAATCCCCTTAGGAGCTTCACAATCCCACGAATACGTCGTTAGCTTTATGCCGTCCGAAGTTTCAAAAATATCGTTTGTGTAATTCATTGTATTTGATTTGAGTGTACTAAAGTAGTCAATTTCCTTAACATGATTATATGCGTAGCGAATTTAAAAATGTTTTGGGTGTTCCCATTACGGCATAAAATAGCAATTTCGTTTCACTACATTGCTTTTTAACGCCGTAATGGTCGGGCTATCCACTATATCTTTTGGTTTGCATATATGCAAACCAAAAGGATGCCGTTCCTATCCCTAACACGAGACAGGTGAGTGCAAAGAAAACGGAATTTAGTTTTTTAACTGAAACTTTGTCATTATAGTAAGAGGGTGAAAAAGACAAATTGACCTAATTCGATAAAAAATATGACGTAATTTCTTAACTCCATATTTGGTTTACGGTTTGCTAAGGGTTAAGTGAAAATTTGAATGTTTAACCAATAAAAAAATAAAAAAAATGACATTAGTAAAATATCAAAATCAATTTCCAGATTTGTTGAATCGCTTTTTTGAAAATGAATTAGAAGGATTCACTAAAAGAAACTTTTCAAATGCGACTTTACCATCAGTAAATATCAAGGAAAGTGAAGATGGATTTGAAGTAGAAATGGCAGCTCCAGGATTTGATAAAGGAGATTTTAAAATCGAAGTAAATGAGAATGTATTAACAATTTCTTCTGAGGTGAAAGCCGAAAATGAAGAGAAAGAAGGAGAAGTTTATACTAAAAAAGAATTCAGTTATCAATCTTTCACCCGTTCTTTTACACTGCCTGAAATGGTAGATGAAGATAATATCTCAGCAAAATATGAGAACGGAATATTGAGAATATCGATACCTAAAAAAGAAGAAGCTAAGCCAAAACCAGTAAAACAAATAGAAGTAGCTTAGTTAATGCAACAAAGTAAGAAGTTGTTCTAGGTAAAATAACTTCTCCTAAATGTCGGATAGTGCAATTGTGATTGTCCGACATTTTTTTGCCCAAATTTAACGTAAAATTTAATAATAACTAGTAAAAATATTAACAATGAAAGTAACAAACATTTTAACAATAGGAGTATTATCAATATTAGGATTTGTAGCGTGTGCTCAAGAAGGAAAAAAAGAAAACAAACACGCAGAGAAATCGACAGAACAAAGTGCAATTCCACAAAAAGAAGCGGAGTTAAAAATGAGTCAAGATACAATTAACGCTAGAGTTGTTGCTGAAATGGAAGCTGCTATTCTAGCACAAAAAGCTGAATTAACAGCAGAAGCGTTAGCAACCTTAGCTCAAACAGAAAATTTGCTTTATGAAATAGCAGAAGGCAAAACGGATGAAGCCATCCGAAAAGGGAAAGAGTTAATAGGTGATTTGGAAGTTTTATTAGCAAAAGACCCTTCTTTAGCATTGTTACCAGTCGATATTACTTACGATAAAGAAGAGCTGGTAACGGACATAGTGGCTGTAAGAGAAGGAGCTAAAGAAGCCAAAATAGCTATGGAAAAAGGCTATTACAGAGAAGCAAGTGATATTTTGGATAATTTAAGAAGTGAAATGGTTGTTAATACCTTTTTGATTCCTACGGCAACTTATCCGGATGCACTTAGAGGGTCAATTGTTTTATTGGAAGCGGGCGATACCGTTGGAGCCGTGGTTATTTTAGAAGAAATGTTGGGAACAGTAGTGATTGAGAAAAGTATCATACCACTTCCAATCATGTACGCAGAGCAAATGATAATCGAAGCAGCGACTATCAATGCTGAAAATCACGATAGAAGTGAAATTGTTTTGAATCTTTTGAGTAATGCTGATTATCAATTGCAATTAGCTCAAGAACTAGGATACGGTAAAAAAGATAAAGACTTTAAGGATTTAGCAGAAGCTATACAAGTACTGAAAGAATCTGTATCGAAAAAAGAAAATAGTGGTAGTAAATTTGATGAACTAAAACAAGATTTGAAAAAGTTTAAAGAAAAAGTAATTAAAGGATAGAAAAAGATAAAATCGAAAACACTTTATTAGAAGGTGTTTTCGATTTTGTTCATGGATGAATTAGTTTTCTACAAATTTATAATGGATAAGATAAAAAAGTTGTAGATTTATAGAATGATAAATTGAGCAAGGAGAAAGGCTTGATTATCAAGTGTTAAAAAAAACAAAAACAAAAAAATGAAAGAACAAATTAACCAGTGGTGGCTACCGGTAGTAGTAGGGGTATTATTAACTTTTACATCTATATTTTTAATTACTCAACCGGTTGGAGCCTTCTTAGGACTGACAATATTATTTGGTTGGCTTATTTTTACTTCGGGCGGATTTAATTTCGCATTTGCAATCAGGAATCGAAAAACCTATAGTTTTTGGGTCTGGGATTTAATGATTGGGATTTTTGAGATGGTTATTGGAGCAGCTTTGTTATTTCAACCTGAATTGTCTGCCGAATCTCTTATCTTATTTACCGGTTTTTGGTTAACCTTTTCAGGAGTTGCAAGAATTAGTGGTTCGTTTATGCTAAAAAAACTAGGAGTTTCAAATTGGTGGGTAAATTTACTTTCGGGGATTCTTACTCTTATTTTTAGTTTTCTTATCATAATAAACCCTATCTTTGGAATGTTTAGCGTCGTTTATTTAGTTGCAATACCTATGTTTATTTCTGGTATAATTGGAATTGTGTTCGGTATTCAATTAAAGAAGTTAAATGAATTGTAAAACTAAAATAATAATAAAATGGTAGAATTAGTAGTAAAGAATTTAAAAGAGGTAGATGAGCAATATCACGATGAAATTAACCAAATTATAAAGGAAAAACATCAATATTATTCGGAGTTGTTTAAAAAGTACGATAAGGATTTGACTCTTGAGATTATTTTTGATAAATCTTCTTCACTCTATAAAGTGAGTGCTTCCCTTAATATGAACAGTAAAAGAATATTAGTAGCAGAAGAAGATAAAGATGCAATAAAAGCAGTTACAAAAATGTTTTCAGATTTAAAAAAGACGGTCAAAAAACAACACGAAATAGAGCGAAAAATACCTAAAAAATAAGAACTAATAAATCGTAAATAAGAATGGATTATATAGATTATTATAAAGTTCTAGGATTAAGCAAAAACGCAACCGAAAAGGAAATAAAGAAAGCCTATAGAAAGCTGGCTCGAAAATATCACCCTGATTTAAATCCTGGTGATAAGGTTGCCGAAAAAAAGTTTAAGGAAATAAATGAAGCCAATGAGGTGTTGAGCAATCCGGAAAATCGAAAAAAGTACGATAAGTATGGGAAGGATTGGAAACACGCAGATGAGTTTGAAAAAGCAAAACAACAACAAGGTGCCTATTCTGGTGGCTTTGGTGGAGGTTTCGGCGGAGGTGCTTCCTATGGTGGAGGCTATGACGAAGGGGATTACTCTGATTTTTTTGAATCTATGTTTGGTGGACGTGGTGGTTTTAGCGGAGGAAGCAGAAGTTCCAGAAAGTTTAAAGGTCAGGACATAAAAGCTGAACTTCAATTAAATCTTACAGATGTTTACAAGACACATAAGAGAACTTTAACTGTAAACGGCAAAGATATTCGTTTGACGATTCCTGCGGGAGTTGAAGATGGTCAAACTATAAAGATTAAAGGACACGGAGGAAAAGGAGTTAATGGGGGACCTAACGGCGACTTGTACATTACCTTTAGGATTATCAATAATACGAAATACAAAAGGAATGGAAATAACCTGTATTTAGATGTTGATTTAGATTTATATAAAGCTGTTTTGGGGGGAGAATTAATTGTTGATACACTCAGCGGTAA
>JALWSJ010000103.1 GCA_026993705.1 Flavobacteriales bacterium | reverse complement strand
TTGTGCAGGAATTATCTGTAATGCCAATTGTTTCAGTATTGGCATTGACAACTTTTGTTTTAGGATCAATACTGATTTCAGAATTCAAATGCTGTCCCTGGCTGTTAGAGGCAATAATCTCCAATCTACCATTAAATTTTTTAACGGAGATGTCTTTGAACCCAACATTATAACTTGCATTGGCGCATGCTTTAGCAATGTTGATCGTAAAAACTTTTGCATGCTCAACTTCCAGCCCCTGAATGGTTGTATTTATTTCTTTGTTTAAAGTATTCATGTCCTTTGATTCAATTATGGCTGTAATATTGGCCTTGATTACATCAGGATTGGAAACTTTAAAGTCTGTTTTCTTTAAAGCAGAAAGAAAAGAAGCTTTTTTTGCAATAATCGGAGAAAGTCCATCAGACTTAAAAACTTTAAGCTGCGAAGAAAAGCCTTTCCGAAATGAATTATGCAACAAATTCGGACTTTTAAGTGTGCTTATCTTGCTGAATTTAAAATCGGTTCCCTTTGTTTGAGCGTTTATTGCGCCTAATAAATCATGGGGTATAATTGAAATGAAGCTGCTAAAATCCAAGTCACGGGACTTCATTTTATTAAACATATTGAGTTCTTCGAGTAAATCATATACTTCCTGAACTGGGTTTACTTCCTGAATACTTATAACATCGGTATGGGTTGAAATTTCGCTCATTGTTTTAATATTTAAAGTTTATAAATACTTATCATTTTCATTATTTGGTTTTTCCAAGCCATCATCAGGGTCATTTTCATCATCAATTTCATCAATGGGATTGGTCATTTCAGATTGATCGGGAATATTGTTATCTGATTCTTCAGGCACTGGAGATGGGCCTTGTTGTATCACGTCTTTAGTAAAATTAATTCTGCCCAATTCTTCGTAAGCCATTCGCAGGCGATTTTCGTCTGGTGAGAAAAATTCCTGCTCAACAACAGGTGACCCAAGTTGATTAGAATGGTAATTTAAAACGGCATGCATATACACCTTATTGTTGATCATCCATATTATGAAATTGCCGAGTAAAAACATAATGTCTGCGGCAATAACCGGATGATTCAATTCAAGTTTTTTGAATTCATGTACAAATTCTCTGGCAGCACTTTCAAACGCATCTTTTTGTGATTTAAAATTAATGGAAAGGTCTTGCATTTCTTGTTCAACATCGTTCTGAACTTTTAATTTATTACGAATGATACTCTTAGCTTTTTTTGCGTTTTCAGCTTGTACAAAAAAGCCGCTCATTGATACTAATGCTGCATTTGCCGTCACATCGACAATTATACCAAAAATATTAAGTATCATAACAAAAGTAGAATAATTGCTATCAAATCCCTCCATAAGGTTCATGGCCGGAACAAAAAGAATTAGCAAAAAAGCAGCAATTCTAAGCAAGTAAAATATTCCCAAACTTTTATTCCGGTATTCACCGGCAAATGAATGCATGTAGATACTTCCCGTGACAATAAGCCAAGCAAATATAAAGGCAAAAAGATAAATCATAAGCACAGGTAATGGTCCGTAAAATATGTTTATAAAATACTTTAGGCCTTTGACTGCCAAAGCACTGGAAATAACCAAAACACCGGTAAGGAGCCACTTGCTTCGGCTGAAGTTTTTGCTGACAGCCACATTCCGGGTAGCGTAGTCTTCCGTGTTATCTGAATAAAACTTCTTGCTATCAGTTAACATTTCCTGGTATTTTTTGTCCAATTCTTTGTACTTCTTCAGTGTCGTTGTTAATTGATCCCATTTCTGATTCATTAAATTCAACGAATCTTTTGTTTGTTTTTCCATTTTCGCCACTTGTTTTCTGGCAATAAATGATTTGACCTTTGCTGAGAAATTAGTTTTCATTTTATTGGATTTTGGCGTTATAACTTCTTACAATTTCATTAATGACCCTTTGATCCAAATTACTCATCTCTAAAGCCCTTCCTGCAAGAATATCTTTTCCCGAGCCGGAATGATTCACTTCCACGCACCTTATATCAGAAGGAATTTGTTTTAATGTTTTATGGGGGTCACCTTTGGGGACATCCTGGACGCCGTCTGAGATAAGCAAAATGGCCCTAAAGTGTGTTGAGTCATACGGAACTGTGGAAAAAACCCTAAGTCCGGCATTCAATGACCCAATGATATCGGAATAATCCTGGCCTGGCTTTTTGGGCAAATAAGCGTTCTTTATCATCGATGCACAGTTTCTGAGAAAAGCTCTTTTTCTGGTATTAAAAGTATTTTTGTATTGCCTTATCTCAGCTATCCGACGGGCAGAATCTGCCTTGTATTCCTTAAGGCGCCTTTTGAAATCACCGAGTCTTTCCCCCACTATCCTAACCGGTGCTTTAACAGGTTTTATCTTTTTAGTAATTTCAAAATGCAAAACATCATTATTGTATGCATTCCTGGAGATATAGGTAAGCCAGAGATCACCTTTTCCTTTTTCTGCAATTGATCCTATCAGGTTATTAATAAAATCAACAGTGATACGCGGAACGCTATAGGTGCTTCTCCCACTCCCGCTTGGGTCGAAGATGACAAAAACCGCGTTATAGTTTTCAGGTTTTTCAATTTTCGGAGCGGGCAGAAGGCGTATCTCTTGTAAGAAAAGCTTAAAATGGGCATTCCTGGTGGAATAAAAGTAACCGCTTCCTATTATCGTTGATAAAACTATTGCAATAAAGAAGATTCGCTTGTTCATGACTTTATTTTTTTAAAAGTTTCTGCATTTATAATATATTGGCCAGGTTTTCTGAAGTTTTCCGGGCCTCTCTTTTGCTTTCCTGTGCATAATTTGATTGTCATTGTTATAATTTTCGTCAAATTTATGTGAGGGGTGGTTTTCTAAGGTTTTCTGATTGTCGTTTCCTTTGTTTTAGAGTAGTATGACTTAGATAGATGGCAAAATCAAACCAAAAACCGGATTTGCGGAGAATAGCATCCTCAAATACCGATGAATATCCGATATATGGTAACGGAAAAGGCTTATCAACAGTGAAATTTGATAAGGTAAATATGGAAGAGATGGAAAGGTTAATGGCTGGAAGAGAAGATTTTTAATGGAAAAGTCAAAATCAGCCGATAAATTCTTTTATTTCCATCTACCGGAGAGGTGTAAGGGCAGGTTCATAAGAAAAGTTTTTTATCAGCTGATCTTATGGTAGTTAATAACACTTACAATGATAATATTTGCTACTGATAAGTAGCGATATGGCTACTTCTGTAGATTCAATCTGTTTCTTCTTCAAAATCATCTTCGATTGCTTCATAATCAAAAACAGAATTCCCTTTTGAGGGATCTATGCCTATTGATAGCAACCAATTTCTTTCTTCAGGAAGAATACCTTTACCGGGAAGGCTTTTAGGGGTAATACACAGCCAGTTGGCAAATAATTTTGATTTGTAAAGAAGATCTTCAGATGCCTGTTGCTCTTTTGTCATTTCTATGCCGCATTTTTTTTTCCTTTTTGTCGGGTTAAAGCTTTCTTTAAAGTTTTCCCAGTTGGTACCATTTAAAACACAATAGACATTTACTAATGGACTTTCCACCCTTGTGAGTATGAGTAGTGTTTTTTTTCCTGATCTTTCACAATTTACCCTCTCAAATGAATGGTCAATCTTTACTGCTGATAATATTAAAGCCAAATAAATTCTTCTTACAATAAGAATATGTTTTAAATCCGGATCTTTTGCTGCAATTTGATATCCATACTTATTGCTCATAGATTCAAAGTAAAAAGTTTCATTAAAGACTTCCTTATAATAACGCCAAGCCTTATCTGATTTCTCTGTAAGATATTCTTCGAAAACCTTCCAGGATGAGGAATTCCTCATCTCAATATACTTTGTTTTGAGGGATTTTATTGGAATCCTTTTCTCTGACCGATCAAAATAATCCGTTTCCCAACGCGTTCCGGTTGGTTGGGAAGCGATAAGGTAAGTAATTGAATCGCATTTTTGCCTTACCGTATCCGCCATCATTTCCCATTGCGCTTTTCCTTCTAATTCCAGGTACTGTTTTTTAAACAAATGGATTTCCAAACCGAGTTTATTACGGATATCGTTTACATAACGGTCGTGCAAAGAAGTAAGGCTAAACAGTGCAATAAAACGCTTTTTGGCTGCATAATCCAACACTTCATATCCTTGTAACTGCCAATACGTTTTTTTTGAATAGTCTTCGTAAAGCCTCCAGTCCGTGATAATACCGGTTATAGAATTATTCTTGTCTGCATCTATACACTCGATTGCTTCCCTGGCTTTCTCTTTCAAGATAATTTCTTCAAAGTAATCCTTTAAATTTTCGACGATCTTTTTTCCGAAACCGGGGTCATCTTCCAATACGACAATCCTATGTTTCTTCTTGGCGACTGTTTCCTCCAGAGGGGCTCCTGCCAATAATTCCTGCTGGCATTTTAATATTAGTCCTTCTTTAATTTTATTAAAATTATCCTGTTTATTAGTCGATTCCAATAATCCGGACTTGTAATCTTCCAATTTCAAGGAAGAAGCCTGCCGGCCATCAAGGTATTTTGAAATTTCATCAAAAGTCGATCCTATTTCCTCTTTTGATTTATTCACACGTAAATCATGCGTTATTTTATCTATTATAAATCCTCTTTGGTTAAGCAACATTTCATTTATATCTGTCAAAACCGGAGATGAGAGGGGAAACAAACTTAACTTTTGAATAGCATCATTAATTTCATCACCCATATTTTTTCCTATCTGAATAAAGGCGGTTCCCCTCCCAAACAAAAGCTTAAATTTTATTTGATTTTGGGCAAGATTCTCAAAATAAGTCTGTTTGAGAAGAGAGGTTATAATAATCGGAAATAAAAATTTGTATTTTGCCCTTAACTCATAGGCAATCTGGAACCCATAAAAATCAGAATATTTGCTGCCGTTCCAGGTAAGTTCTGCGAGAATGACAACCGCTTTTATAGAATTATGATCTTTCAGGGTTTTTACATAGTCGGTTTCATTCAAAACGGAATTTGGGGATTTAATCTGAAAAATATTTTCAATGTCACGATTAATTAAATAGAAAACTTGCTCATCCATTTTATTTGATTTTTTTCGGGTTCTGCTTTTGGGCTTTTGTGCGTTTTAATTATAGTCAATAGAAACAAATATTTAGTAATACTAAAGTTCTTGTAAAATTAATCCAATTTTTCCAAAAAGATGGATTACATATAAAAAAACTTATGAAGCAAATATTTTGCGGTAGATACAGAAAAATAGTACAGTGCATAATAGATTATTCAATGAAGTTGTCTAAAGTTAACTCATTATTACTAAGTACTATGTGAATCAAATGAGCAAATTCTTATTCATTTTTCCCTATTCGATTATTCTATTGCAATAACATGAATACTAACTCGCCTGTGGCGAGATGGAATTCGGGTAATTAGTGTAATTCGTTGATAAAAACCAACGAATTATGGGGCTGTCCAAAAAGTATTTTGGGCAGTCTTTTTTTTGTTAGTTTTTTTTGCAAAAAATCCTATTAAAAGCTTGTATATTTCGCTATCATTTAGTAATTTAGTTGTGTAAATGAAGTGAAAATGAAACCAGTTTTTAAGGAGTATTCCGACCAACCCGTTTTATTTCCGGAGAATTTATCAGATTACATTCCAGAGAACCATATTGTAAGGTTGGTATCCCAAGTAGTTGACAATTTAAATATCGACAGTATCTTATCCACTTATAAAGGAGGGGGTACCAGCAGTTATCATCCCCGGATGCTGCTCAAGGTATTGTTTTATGCCTATCTTAACAATATCTTTTCTGTAAGGAGAATTGAAAAAGCCCTTTATGAGAACATATATTTTATGTGGCTTTCGGGCAAACAATATCCGGATTTCAGGACATGTTTATATTAACCCAAAAGTAGTCCAACTATTAATTGAAAAGTATACCACTTATTCACCAGAATGGCACAAAAAGCCGTTCTATAAAAATGATAAGTATGTATACAAAACAAGAAATAATCTTGCGTAATCATCGCGATGGGTTAAGTCAGCGAGAGATAAGCAAAGAATTAAGGATAAGCCGGGCTACCGTATCGAAGTACATTAAACAGAACTGTTATTGCACGAAGGCATAAACAGAGAAGAAGCCTTACGAATATGTTTAACAAAGCCGCCGGCTTATAATATTTTGAACAGGCAAAAGCTACGGCTCACACAGGAGGTCCAGGATTCGATAGACTTGCTGCTTGAAGAGAATAAAAAGAAGCTACACACGGGTCTTGGTAAGCAGCGTTTAAAGAAAATAGATATTTTAATAAAGCTTCAAGAACAAGGTTTTGATATCGGGTACACAACCGTATGCAACTATATCAGGGGCAAACAAAAGGACCCAACGGTTAAAGAAGCTTTTATACGACAGGCTTATGATCCCGGCAGCAGCTGCGAGTTTGACTAGGGGGAGGCCAAACTAATCATTGCCAATCATCGGGCCAACTATCAATTGGCCGTGTTTACCAGCGGGTATAGCAACTATCGTTATGCTTACCTTTTTGCCAAGCAGGACACATTGGCATTTATGGAATCACACGTAAAATTTTTTAGTTACACCGGAGGGGTTTACCACGAGATGGTTTACGACAATATGCGCGTAGCGGTATCAAAATTTGTGGGCAAACACGAAAAAGAACCCACACGTGCCCTGTTAGATTTACGCGGTCATTACCGGTTCAACCATCGTTTTTGCAATGTTTACCGTGACAACGAAAAAGGGCACGTAGAACGAAGCGTAGAGTATGTGCGCCGCAAAGCATTTGGTTTAAAGATGAAATTTGACAGCCTAGTGTCATGTCAACCGTCAATTGACGGATAAAGGCGTTTCAATTTTATTCTTGAGTCCTTCGTTGTAAACCTCCAATTAATTTTAGCATCTTTATTGTTTCTATGTTTTTGCCAAGCCTCAACTTCTTTTATCACAGTTTCCATATTATCGATGCGACGGTTTAAACACTGCCCGTTCAAAACATTTAATTCAATCTCCGCCATATTAAGCCAACTGCCGTGCTTTGGCGTAAAGACAAACTCGAACCGGTCCCAAATCTCTTTTGCTTCTTCAGGAGAAAACCTTTCATACAATGAGGCTGGTTTATGCGTGTTTAGATTATCCATAACTAATGTTATTTTTTTGGCACCAGGATATTCTTCTGATATCTCTTTGATAAACTCTGCCCAGTCCTTTTTTGTTTTCCGTTTGGTAATTTTGACCATTCGTTTGCCGGCAAGGGGTTCGTTTGCCATGAACACATTACACACTCCCTTTCTGGCATATTCATAGTCTATTAACTTACAACCACCTTTCATCCTATTTGTAATCCTTGTTTCACCAATCAATTGTTTTGGCGATTCATCCATGCATACCACCGGATAATCCGGAGAACAAGGTCTTTTGTACACGTCTAACACGTTTTCCATATTTGCAACAAAATCAGCACTTTGCCATGGCGGTATGACCCAACCTTTAACTTTCCACGGCTTTAATTC
>JALWSJ010000102.1 GCA_026993705.1 Flavobacteriales bacterium | reverse complement strand
TAAAACCTATGGAATTTCTTATGATTTTTGCTTGTTCTTTTTTTAATTGTTCCGATTCAAATTCTTTAATTCTTCCATTTTTATAAAATGTTGTAATATAATCATTGAGTTGCTTACCATCTTTAGCCAAGAGACAGCCTTTGTAAACATCAACACGAGTAAAATCAGGTTCGTCATTTAGAAATATGGTCGGTTTATCTCCCATTACCCAAGTTTCAATGGCACTGGTTGATTCAAAACCTAAAAGAATATCTGCAACACTTATTAAATCATGAATTCCTTCCGTATGTCCTTGTATGTATAAAACATTTTCATAATGAGCTAATTCACTCATTTCGTTCCGTTGTTCTAATGTTAAGCCTGGATAATATTCTGACGGATGTTGTTTTAATACAAATAATACGTCCGGATTATTTTCTATAACATAACGCAATGAATCTCGAACTTTTTGTCGTTGTTCTTCAATCCATTCGTAGCCTGTTTCTTGATTTTCTGCGAAGTGTTTAAGTTCGTCTAATCCTTGCCGGTATTGTAATTTACCAAAAGCCCAACCTGCATAGGTGATGACTTTTTTGAACTGTGTTTTATTATATTTTTTAAAAAAATCTGCTTTACTTGTAAACTTATATATATTAAATCTATCAAACCCCGAAGCTCCGGTCAAAACTATTTTATCGGCTTGTTCAGGGCTTCGTTTCTGCATATATTTTTGTATACGTTTCGACCAACTACACACATATTCCTGGTAGAATACTTTGTCATCATTAAATCCGAAATAATTAATTTCTATTTTGTCGTTAAAATTTCCTTCGGATATAAAACTGAATATTTTGATATGCTGTTGATGACAGTACTTTGCTATATCGTGGTACATCCTTGAACCTATGCAATTGGCAGGAATAATAACAAAATCAGGTTTTTCTTTGTATATTAAATGAGCGTTCCACTTTAGTCTGAAATCTATTTTACAGTTTAGAAATTTTTCTGCACCATAAACAATAGGAAGTACAATTTCGGTATCTCTTCCTTTGTCTTCTTGCATAAAACAAATTCCTCGTAATGGTGTTTTGTTTAATTTTTCCATTTGTTTTGTTTGTTACAACACGTTAGGGATTGTATCCCTAACACAGTTAATCTAAGCACAATAAAATGTTTTTAGTATCCTTATACATCTTCATATTTTATTTCCATAGCGGTGCTATGCAAAGAAAATATTCATCGTCTAAGAATACTAAATTCCATTTTCTTTGCACTTACCTCAACGGCGTTAGGGATAGAACGGCGTGTTTGAGCTCTTTTTGGCTTGCTTGCTATTTGCAAGCAAAAAAGCGAGTAGTGATAGCCCGACCATTACGGCGTTAAAAAGTGGTGTAGTGCAACGTAGCTACTTTTTTATGCTGTAATGGGAACGCCCTAATGAATAATTTCATCTAAATATCCGGCTACTTTTTTGGTTTGATTTCGGTTGGAGAACTCGGAAATGTCTCCTTTTGTAGCTCCTAACTTATTTTCTTTATATTGGTTAAACAATTGTATAATATGCTTTTTTAAGTCTTTCTTGTTGTTGTATTCAAAACACGCCCCTGACTTTGTTTCTTCGATTAATTTGGCTACATCTCCTTCGGTGTCTCCCAAAGAAATAATGGGACGTCGAGCTCTGAAATACTCGTAAATTTTTCCCGGTATTCGTCCTTTGCTATTGATTTTATTGACTAAGTTCAGTAACACTTGGGCGTTACTGATTTGCTGAAGAACTTCCTTTCTGGGGATAATTCCTACCAAATCTAAATTATCGGTCGGTATAGATTGTTTGATGATTTCCAACGTTCCCTCCTCTACACTTCCTATTAATTTTAAGCGAAAATCATCCTTAAATTCTTGGTTTTCTTGTGTCAATTCTTTTACGGCTTGTATCAGGTTTTCGGGCAACCTATCCCCTGCTAATATTCCTGCGTGAACCATGGTAAATTTATTGTCGAGGTTGGGCTGTATCTCTTTGAAATCGTCCTCGTCATAACCGTAGTAAATAACGCCTATATTTTTTGCTCCCAATTCTTCCAACCCTTTGCTAAACGAGGGGCTGGCTGAGACTACTTTGCTTGCTGTTTTTAGTGCTTTTTGTTCTAATCTTTTATGCTTTTTATCTGCCCACTTGGTAAAATTAAATTTTTGGTAATAATCTACTTGTGTCCAAGGGTCTTGGTAATCGGATAACCAAGGAATATTAAACTTTTCAGCAATTTGTTGTGCTATGACCGTATTGGTATGAGGAGGACCGTCGGAGAAAATTGCATCTACTTTATTCTCTTTTAAATACTTGCTCAATTTGTTGACAGATGGACGAATCCAAAGGGCTTTGGCATCGGGGATAAAGAAATTTGCCCGCACCCAAATACCTAATCGAACAAACCAACTTTTTTTTCCTGAACTAAAGACTACATTGTTGATAGATTGACCATCTTTTTTGGCTATTTTTTTAAAGATTCCTTCAAACTCAAACCCTTTTTGTTTTATGATTTCTATGTTTTCGGGAATGTCTTTTTCATTGGTATAATCAACGTAAGTATAATATGGATTTTCGGCTGTGAAAATTATAGGTTCCCAACCAAAATCACGAAGGTATTTGGCTATTTTAAGGCATCTCAATACCACTATACCACCTGCGGGTGGCCAATAATAAGTTATGATTAGAACCTTTTTTCTTTTCATTCTTTATTTTCATTTGTTGAAACCACACTGTTTTTCAACTCACGGACTATCGCGTAAATAAAAATAATTAATAATAATACAAATACTATTGGCGAGACCAATGAGGCTATTTCGAAAGATTTTAATTGATATTTAAACTCTATAGTATGTTTTCCAGCAGGGACAACTAATCCTCGAAGCACATAATCAGCTCTAAACTGTTCTGCTGGTTTACCATCAATAAATGCTTTCCATCCTAAATCATAATATATTTCGGAAAAGACAACTATTTGTTCTGTTTTAGAATCATATTCATACACCAAATGATTGGGAGCATAACTTATTAATTTAATCGTGGCTGTTGTGTCTCTATTCGGAATACTTTCTTTCACGATTGAACTAAAACGTTTATCAACTACAGCTGTCCTTGCAGGATTAAATCCATTTTCTTCTTTTAAAGATGCTATTTCTTCATTTGCGTTTTCAACAATTTTTACATTATCTACAAACCAAGCGTTACCGAGAGCTGTTGGTCTAGCTTGTGCCAAAGTGTTATTTTGCTCGCGTGTGTTTTTATCGTACTCATATTGAACAATGTATTTGGTGTTTAGCATATCCAACACCTTTTGATTGTTTTTACTGATAGCAGAATCTATCAATTCTTGGTATCTCTTCATTTTAGCTCCATGATAACCACCTATGGATTTGAAGAAAAAACTTGTTCTCGACTCATTGAACGGATTGTTTACCGAAAACACTCTAAAGTCGGTATATTTGTTCAGCACTTTAAATTTAATGGCATCTGCTTGTCTTGGATCTAAACCATCTTCGCTTTGTTCGTTGGCTGCTCTCAAAAGAGAATCCATTTCTGCCAAAGCTTTCGGGTTATTAGCCAACTCTTGTTGAAGTATCATATAATCACCTGAAAAAGCTCTATATGGTATATCATTTTCTATTTGTTCTACCCAAAAACGTCCGCCATTGTCATAATCTTCATTATTTACATAACCTTTGTTGATTGACCACATATCAACGATGACTAAGATACCAAGAGAAGCTGTAAGCAGTATAGTATTTAGCTTTTCTTTTAGATACATATAAATCACTCCTACAGACAACAACAAAAAGATTAATCCTCTGAAAATATCAGAACGAAAAATAGAAATACGCACTTCTTTTAAGAAAGGATAATACTCATTATTATAAAACGACATTATCTGCATCTGTTGTTGTGGATCCATTCCTGGTTGTACTTGGTTAAGGTAATCAACCGTCAATTTTCCTTGTCCTTCTGGAAAAAAACTAAAAAATGTATCGGGCATAAGAGCCATAACAATTAGCAACAATACAAAAGCTCCTGTGATATAATAAAAACCTTTTATGTTATTGAGTACCTTTTCTCTGTTTTTTATCAAATAGTTGAGGAATAAGATACCCAAAAGAGGCAAAACCAATTCGGCTACTACCAAAATCATACTTGGCGAACGGAACTTGTTATAACCTGGAACATAATCTAAGAAAATATCGGTTAACCACATCATATTTCTTCCCCACGAAAGCATGATTGTTAGTACCATTATACCAAATAAAAACCACTTGGTTTTGTCTTCCAAATAGTACATTGCTAATAAAAACAAATAAACAATCACGATTCCTGCATACACATTACCCGAGGTAAAACCTTGATCACCCCAGTAAGAGCTTTCATTAGGAATTTGATTAAAAACTTGTTGCTTTACAGCTGGATTTAAATCATCTGACAATGCTTCTAATGACTCTTCAGAAACCTTATCCGGATGCAACATAGACAATGGAGCACTTGCCCCTCCTTTTACGTAAGGCAACATCAAACTAAAGGTCTCCCCTGTTCCATAACTCCATGCTGTTACATAGTCTTTATCTAATCCTGTGGTATGATTATCACCTTTTAAAGTCAGTTCACTTTTGCCACGAGTAGAATAAGGTCCATATTCATAAGCTCCCCAAAGACTACCTAAAGACGTAGCAATAGAAAGCAATAAAAAGCCTGCTAAAACGGCTGAAGTTTTAAAAAACTCTGGCAATTCTTTTTTCATGAATTGACGAACAAATTCACTTAAAACAAAAGCTAATATCAGCATCACCATATAATAGGTAATCTGTAAGTGAGTAGCTAATATTTCCAATGCCATAAAAATAGAGAACAGAGCCCCTCCTAACAAACGTTTACCTCTGTATGCCAACACCACTCCTGCCATTGTAGGAGGCATATAAGCAATAGCAATTGCTTTTGTGATATGCCCCGCTTGCAGGATAATGAAAAAATAACTGGAAAAACAGAAGGCTATTGCCCCCAATATCGCCAGTCGATAGTCCACTTTAAAACTCAATAGAAGAATATAAAACCCTATCATATAAATAAACAGGTATCCTACAGGATTATAATTCCCTACAACTAACAACCTATGCACATACTTTGCCCAGTTGTTGTAATTGACGGAAATCATTGTTCCAGGCATACCTCCAAACATAGAATTTGTCCAAAGAGCTTCTTCTCCCGTTTCGTTTCTAAAGTCGGTTAATTCTTTTGAGCCTCCTTTGGCAGTTTTAACATCGTGAGCTTTCAAAGCATACCCTTCAAGAGCAGGATGAAAATATATTGCAGCAATAGCAAAAAATAAAACTAAGGCAATTAAATGTGGCAATAGTGATTTAAAATCAATTCTCATGGATTAAGCATTTTATTTAATTCGGTAAAGATAACCAACTTGTTTTTACTACAAACTATTTTCGGGAAGTTTGTTTTTCTTCAATCTTATTTACCCTTTTTTTAACCCAAATGTTTTTCTTACACCAACTCTAAACCATCTACCCGGTTGAATTACATTTCCGTAATCTTGATATTTTATATCAAATACATTATTTAGACTCGCATAAACCAACCAATTATGGTTCTTCCAATTCAATCTAGCATCTACCAAAGTAAAAGGTTGATAATCTTGTGGTGTTGTCGATAACGTTACAGCATCATAATACAAAAACTGCCCTTCTCTTTGTTGGTAACGAACATTGTACCCCATATAAAAAGACTTGTACAACTTATGCTCAAACGTAAAAACGACTTTATTCTTTAAATAATCCAACACATAGTGCGATTGATAATCAGGACTGGAAGTTGTTTTGTTATTATATGCCCATTTTAAAGAAGCAAACTTAATCCAAGTCATTTTTTCCCAATTTGCCCGCTCCGGCGACACCGATACAGCAACATCAAAACCAACGGTTTCCACTTTTGTAACATTAATCGGTTGCCATTTTACTGAATCATTTTTTCGCACCCAATCGATGGTATTGTCCGCCTTATTCGTAAATACATTTGCTTTAACTTCCCAACCCTTGTTGGTATATTTACCACCACCTTGATAAGTGATTTGCGATTCGGGAACTAAGTTAGGGTTTCCGATATTACTAGGTCCTGCATAATATAAATCGGTAAATGTTGGCAAACGCATCCCCGTATTTACTCCTGCATACAATTGTACTTTTTTACTCAACTGATAATTCAAATCAACACCTGGAAAAAACGATTTCGCTACACCTACATTAGATAAAAAATGATAATACATAAGCCCACCAGCAATTTTAAGTTTATCCCACGTATAACTCTGCTCCAACGAAAAGTTAACATAAGAACGGTAAGCTCGTTTGGAATAAAATCCTTCACCGTCAAACAAAGAAGTTTCAGGGTTGGAAATTAACGTTCCTAAGACATTACTTTTAATTTTGGCTTCTCTATAATTTACGGCGAAAGTTGACTTCCCTGCCTTAGTCCAAAACCATGCCCTAGAATTAGCCTGAAGCACTTCCGAAAAGTGATAATTATGATTTTTATACCACGAAGGAGCACCTTCATTCCCTCTAAACAATTCAAATCGGTCTGCATTTCCTCGATAATGAACACTTGTAGCCGTAGAAATTTTTCCCCTCGTCTTAAAACGAACTCCCGCAAATCCAGTTCTCAACTGTTCAAATTGATTAGGAAAACGTGGTGTATAAAAATTATTCGCCCCAAAAGCCTTATCCATTGCCGACACCTGCCATTCTAACGAAGTGTTTTTACTCGTTTTCAGTTCTGCATTGTAAAAAAACGAAGAACGAACAAAATCCGTATTCTTTACATACCCACTTGATGACGAACGATTTACAGAAAAAAAGTTCTTTATCTTTTTTCCTACTATATTCGTCGATGCAGTAAAATTAAAATACCCAAAATCACCAGCATTTGCCTCCAAAATCACATTGTTTGTATCAGCTAATCCCGTTACAAAATTGATTGTTCCCGCATACGAATTTACTCCCATAGCACGCGTTGAAGCCCCCGACAAAGCCTGTACCTGATTCACTTGCGAAAGCGAAATTGGCAAATTAAAACTATGGTGTCCCGTTTGCGGATCGGTAACATCAAAACCATTCAATAAAATCTGAACTTGATCAAAAGAAGAACCACGCAAACTAATATCTGACTGCACGTCATTCCCCCCTCTTTGTCGAATATCCAATTGCACCGCCGTATTCAAAACAGACTGCAAAGAAAAAAACGGTAAAAACTCCACCTTTGTCAAATCAATCACATCCACATCACGACTTAACCTCCCCTCTATTTCTGGCGACAACTCCCCTATCACTTCCACTTCTTCAAGTGTTTTAACAGAATCTTCTTGTGCATAAGTACTCGCCAACGAAAAAACAACAAATACCCCCAAACTAATTCCTCTCATAAAACGTTTTAAAATCATTCCTTTTATCTTTAATAATATTGAACTTGTTTAAAGTTAACTTACTAATCTACGCGTACAGCATTATATTTT
>JALWSJ010000101.1 GCA_026993705.1 Flavobacteriales bacterium | reverse complement strand
GGGAATTTATTTTCACTACCTTGCATACCTACTTTAATAAGAAGCTCTTGAACTTTTTGATACATTTTGCTTTTGTCTTTCCAACCGGTGGCTTTCATTACAAACAGCAAATTATCTTTTATACTTCTGTCGGTCAGCAATTGAAAATCTTGAAAAACAATGCCTAATTTTCTTCGTAAAGCTAAGATGTTCTTTCTTTTAATTTTGACTAAGGAATAACCTGCAACTCTCGCTAACCCTTCTTTTATTGGAATATCTCCATAAAGTGCTTTAAGCAACGAACTTTTACCGCTTCCTGTCTTGCCTATCAGGTAGATAAATTCGCCACGACCTACGTCCAAAGAAATGTTTCTAAGTACTACTTGCTCGTGTTGGCGAAGGGTTATCCTATCTATGTATATGATTTTATCGTCATTCATCGGCTTAGTTCTTCATCAGCTTTAGGTAAAAATCTTTATCTCCTTCAAATCCGTTGCACTCTATCATTTTGTAATTTACCGTTTCGTGTTCTTCTTTTCCTTTTAAAGTTCCTTTGTATTTACTTGCCCATTCTTTTACACAAATTATTTTTTTGTCTTCAGGTAATTGAGCACAGTTGCAATAATCATCAGCTATTTGTTGGGGCGTGTAATGTTGTTGACAAGAGTAAAAACTTGCTACACTCAAATATATAACGAGATATCGCATGGTTTATTTTTTGTCTTCGGGAACTTTGCGGTCTTCTTCGATACAACTATATAGTAATTCCGCCATATTGGCTTCGTCTTTTGTCATTTCATCAAAAGAATTGTATTGATTCATTGCTTTGGATAAGGCACACGAACAAAAATGGTCGCTTAACTTTTGTTTCTGGCAATCCTCGATGAATTTATCTTTATCTTGCTTTGTCCACGAGCTACACGATGCTAATGTTGCGAGGCTAATGACTACAAGTATATTTTTTATTTGCATAGTTAAATTGGTAATAAACAAGTTCAAAAAGCTAAGTTAAACAATCCATTTTATTTTTTGAGTTTATTTTTCAATTCGTTTTTAAAAAGATTGAACATAGGTTTGGTATGGGTTGAAATATTGAAACTTTGACGAAAGGAAAGGCTATCGGTTCCGAATTGCTTTAGCAAGGTGTCTTTTACACATTGAAATACCGAATCTTTTATCTGCGTATAAGACAGATTATCGTTTAGAATGATTCCCGCTACAAGGGTATCTTCTATTAGAAGATGCATGAGTTTGATGCGATTTAGAGGTGCTATTGCGGGGAGCGTATCGGTTATATTGACATAATCTCTATCTTTTAGTACCAGATTTTCTTCTACTTGAATATAGACTTCTTCCAAAAGTTTCGGATGAGCGGAATAGTATTTTAGATTATCTCTGTATTCCTTTTCTGTAATCCCGTAGCGGTCAAAAATTTCTTTGTAATAGTTTTCGGCACTATCTATAATAAATACCTGATTAACCGAATTGTCGTTTAAATGACCTTCGATGAGTTGGACGTCGGTCATTAATTTTATGAACTCTTCTTTACTCAGGACTTGCTCTTTGGGTGGGATAAAGTCGTTTTCTTCGCTTTCGGAAGAGCAAGAGAATAATCCGATTGTTAATGATGATATGAGTAATAAACAGGTGGTATATTTCATAGGTTGTTGGTTATATTAATTTTTGCGTTAGGGATTATTAAGCGACTGTGTAAAAAACAGTTGAGTTTTTGAGCTAACGAACTTGTTTAAAGTTAACTTACTAAACTACGCGTAAAGCATTATATTTTCTGGACTTCAGCTAATTTTTATTCCATAGCTAATGGCTATGCAATAAAAATGGAGCTTTGCCAGAAAATA
>JALWSJ010000100.1:7212-7570 GCA_026993705.1 Flavobacteriales bacterium | reverse complement strand
GTTAAAAGGTAGTGTAGTGCAACGAAACTACTTTTTTATGCCGTAATGGGAACGCCCACATTATTTCCTTTATCACTCGGATTTTACTTTGTATTGAAATTTCTGTTTTTATGTTCGGTAATTATGGTTACTTTTGCCTGATAAATTTAAAATTTAACCAATTATGAAAAAAGTCATTTATTCTGCTATGGTTTTTGGGGCTATTGCTCTATCAAGCTGTGGAAATGAAAGTAAAGAAAACCACGAAACGAACGAACATCACGATAAAGCGGCTCATCACGAAGAAGGAGAACATGCCGAACACACGGAGGAAGTTATCGAAGAGGAAGTAGTTAGTTTTCCTGTAGAAGGATATGAA
>JALWSJ010000100.1:0-7202 GCA_026993705.1 Flavobacteriales bacterium | reverse complement strand
GAATTTTATGGTGTTGCCGAGGTAAAACCGGAAGAGGCTATTCCTGTTGAGGAAATGGTGGCAATTGTTGGGGAAAAAGGGAATTTTGAAGGTAATGTTACCGCTGTTTTGGACGGTGTTTGCAAAAAACAAGGTTGCTGGGTAACTATGAAAAATGAAAATGGCGAATCGGTACGTGTACGTTTTAAAGACCATTCTTTTGGTGTTCCTACGGATACGCCTGAAGGAACAGAAGTTGTATTGAGAGGTGTAGCAACAATGGACACTACTACGGTTGAATTGCAAAAACACTTTTTAGACGATGCTAAAGAGGCTGGTGAAGAAGTGAGTCAAGAGGATTACGATGCTATCACTGATGATATTATTGAAGTTTCGTTTATTTCTGATGGAATTTTAGTAAAAAAATAATTGACGTTGAAAAAGAAGAAAATATACATATTGGTTGGGACGCGTCCTAATTTTATCAAGGTTACGCGTTTTAAGGACTTGGCGGGGAATGATTTTGATATTCAAATCATCCATACCGGTCAGCACTTTGATGCTAATATGGCGGATATTTTTTTTCAACAACTCAATTTACAACCTGATTATTTTTTAGAGGTCGGAGGAATGTCTCCGACTTCTCAAATCGGGAAAATTATATTACGGATGGAAGAGTTAATCCATAAAATCGGCACACCCGAAGTATTAATTGTTCCAGGTGATGTAAATTCTACATTGGCAGGTGCAATTGTAGCCAATAAAATGGGTATAAATTTAGCTCATTTGGAAAGTGGATTACGTTCTACCGATGCTCGAATGCCGGAGGAACACAATCGGATACTAACCGATTATTTAGCTGACATTTGTTTTGTTACCGAACCTTCGGGAATCGAAAATTTAAAGGCCGAAAAAAATGACGCTCAAATTCATTATGTGGGGAACACGATGATTGATACTTTAGTGTATTTTGAACCCAAAATTGAAACTTCTGAAATTTTAGAGCAACTAGCTGTTACTCCTAATAAGTATATATTGGTCACTTTTCATCGTCCATCTAATGTAGATAATATCGAAAATTTGGGTAAAGTTGTTCAGTTACTTTCCAAACTATCTAAAATACTTCCGGTC
The DNA here is from genome assembly GCA_026993705.1 of Flavobacteriales bacterium. GTDB lineage: Bacteria > Bacteroidota > Bacteroidia > Flavobacteriales_D > Parvicellaceae > S010-51. Next base: position 6,092 of record JALWSJ010000100.1, on the reverse strand, counting down.
GTTCTTCCTTTACATCCCAGAACTCGCAAAAAACTAAAAGAAAACAACTTACTAACGATTATCGAAGATAATCACCGTATCGTATTATCTCCTCCTATGGGGTATTTTGAATTTCAAAAATTGATTAAATACAGTAAGGCTGTAATAACCGATAGTGGTGGTATTCAAGAAGAAACAACATTTAGACAAGTGCCTTGTTTAACCGTTAGAGAAAATACAGAACGTCCCGTTACTATCACCTTAGGTACGAATACTTTAGTCCCTTTAGATAATAAAGAAATATTAAGTAAACTTCAACAAATAATGGAAGGCTCGTATAAAAATGGTGTTATACCTGAATTTTGGGACGGAAAAACAACGGAACGTATTTTAGCCCTTCTATGAAGAAAATTCACTACATTACATTTATAGATTCGTATAGTGGCATCTACCAAAGTCAAGTGATTGATGTGGTTCGATTTTTAAATGACAATTTCGATGTTGATGTTGAACTGTTTGCCTTTGTTCCGTTACGTATGTGGAAGGAGCAGAAACATAAAATAAAAAAGAATTTTCCCAAGGCTAACGTTTTCCCCATTTTAGGTTCACTCTCTAAATGGAAAAGGAACAAATGGTATTTTAAATTCATATCTAACAAACAAAATTGTATTTGTAGAGGACCAATGGCTTTTGCCTTAGCAAGTGAATTTTACAAAAACAAAATTTACGATGGTCGTGCAGCTGTTGAAGCAGAAATTAAAGAATATGATGTAACGGGTAATTCTGAATTGGATAAAATTTTTATTGATGCAGAAAACACCGCAATCAAAAAAGCAGATTTTTTTATCGCTGTTTCTCGAAAACTAGTAGGTTTTTGGGAGGATAAACTTCAAAAAACAATAAACCCTGACAGATATGCGTTAATTCCCTGTACGTTAACCAGTTTGACTGACAACTCTTTTCCCAAACAAGAAACAGGCAATACAGTGCGAATAGTCTATGCCGGAGGTACGGGAAAATGGCAATCATTTGGTACGGTGGTTAATTTATTGGAAAATGTGCTAAGAAAGCAAATAAATACAGAAGTTGTCTTTTTGAGCAAGCCCAATGCACAAATAAAAAAATTACAAGACAAATTTCCCAGCAGATGTTTCCAAAAATGGGTTAACCATGACCAAGTATTTGAGGAATTATCGAGATGTGATTATGGTATCTTAATCAGAGAAGATAAAATTACCAACCATGTCGCTTCGCCTGTAAAATTCGCTGAATATCTTAACGCAGGATTGAAAGTACTTATCACCGAACATATTGGAGATTTCTCTGAATTTACCACAAAAAACAACTGTGGCATAATCATCAAAAATGAAATCCCTCTTCCGCTTGAGAAAGTAGAAACAAAAGAAAAATACCGCCTCCATCAATTGAGTAAAACTTTTTTTTCAAAAGAAAGTCCGCAAATAAAAAAACAATACCAAAAATTGGTTGAAAACTGCATATAAAATTCCGGTCTCGACCTTCTTTGAACGAACTTCTAACAAGTTCAATGACTAAACTCCTCTTTATCTAAGAATTTGATTATTTTTGCGTGAAGTATGAAGAACATAAGAAATTTTTGCATCATAGCACATATAGACCACGGTAAAAGTACACTTGCCGACAGGTTACTACAAACAACCAACACCATTGCCGACCGCGACATGCAGGCTCAGGCATTGGATGATATGGACATTGAACGTGAGCGTGGAATCACTATTAAAAGTCACGCTATTCAAATGAATTACAAGCATACGAATGGCGAAGAATATATCCTAAACTTAATTGACACCCCCGGACACGTAGATTTTTCTTACGAAGTATCACGTTCCATTGCTGCTTGCGAAGGAGCTCTTTTGATTGTAGATGCTTCTCAAGGTATTGAAGCTCAAACCATTTCCAATCTATATTTGGCGATTGACAATGATTTGGAAATTATTCCTATTCTGAATAAAATGGATTTACCGGGAGCTAATCCGGAAGTAGTAGCTGACCAAATTATGGATTTAATCGGCTGTGAAGAATCTGACATTATTCCCGCTAGCGGAAAAACAGGTATGGGCGTACCGGATATACTTAAAGCTATTGTAGAAAAGGTTCCTCCACCGACAGGAAATCCCGATGCACCGCTTCAAGCCATGATATTCGATTCTGTTTACAATACTTTTAGAGGAATCATTGCGTATTACAGAGTTTTCAACGGTTCAATCAAAAAAGGAGATGAGATAAAGTTTGTCAATACAGGTAAAACTTATTTTGCTGATGAAGTGGGGATTTTAAAAATGGACTTAAACCCAACCGATGAAGTAAAAACCGGTGATGTAGGTTATATTGTTTCCGGTATTAAAAAAGCTTCGGAGGTAAAAGTCGGGGATACCATTACGTTAAAAAACAATCCTTGCGAAGAGGCTCTACAAGGTTTTGAAGATGTAAAACCGATGGTTTTTGCGGGTATTTATCCTGTTGATACTGAAGACTACGAAGAATTAAGAGGAGCAATGGAACGTTTGCAACTCAACGATGCTTCTTTGGTGTTTGAACCCGAAAGTTCAGCCGCTCTCGGCTTTGGTTTTCGATGTGGATTCTTGGGAATGCTTCACATGGAGATCATTCAAGAGCGTTTGGAACGAGAATTTAACATGACGGTTATTACTACCGTTCCCAACGTTTCCTACAAAGCGTATTTAAAGAAAAATAACGAATTGGTTATTGTCAATAATCCTTCTGATTTACCCGAACAATCCAAATTGGATTATATCGAAGAACCGTATATCAAAGCTCAAGTCATCACCAAAGGTGATTATGTGGGGCAAATTATGACACTTTGTATAGAAAAAAGAGGAGAACTAACCAATCAAGTATATTTAACTCAAGACCGTGTTGAAATTACTTTTGATATGCCTTTGGCGGAAGTTGTTTTTGATTTTTATGATAAATTAAAAACCGTTTCTAAAGGTTATGCCAGCTTTGACTACTCTCCTATTGGTTATCGCAAGTCGGATTTGATAAAACTGGATATTCTTTTAAACGGAGAACAAGTCGATGCTCTTTCAGCCTTAGTACATAGGAGCAACGCCTATTCGCTAGGGAAAAAGATTTGCCAAAAACTAAAAGAGCTTATTCCTCGACAACAATTTGAAATTCCTATTCAAGCAGCAATAGGAGCGAAATTTATTGCCAGAGAAAATATAAAAGCTCTGCGTAAAGACGTTACAGCTAAATGCTACGGCGGTGATATTTCTCGTAAACGTAAATTATTGGAAAAACAAAAGAAAGGGAAAAAGAGAATGCGTCAGGTCGGAAATGTAACCGTTCCTCAAGAAGCTTTCCTCGCGGTATTAAAATTAGATTAAACACAGAAATTACAAAAATGTACAGAACACATAAAAACGGAGAATTAAGATTAGCCAATAAAGGAGAAAAAGTAACCCTATGCGGTTGGGTTCAAAAATCAAGAGATTTGGGAGGGTTAACATTTGTTGACCTCAGAGACAGATACGGCATCACTCAATTGGTTTTAAACATGGATACCAACGCCGAACTTTGCCAAAAAGCAAGAACCTTAGGACGTGAGTATGTCATTCAAGCCGAAGGTATCGTTACCGAACGAGAGAATAAAAACAAAAACATTCCAACAGGAGAAATTGAAATCGATGTTACCCGGCTTACCATTTTAAAAGAAGCTAAATTACCGCCTTTTACGATTGAGGACGAAACCGACGGTGGGGAGGAGTTGAGGATGCAATACCGCTTTTTGGATTTAAGAAGAAATCCTTTGAAAAATAATTTATTATTGCGGAACAAAGTCAGCTTGGAAACACGTAAATATATGGACTCGCTAGAGTTCATCGAAGTAGAAACACCTTACTTGATAAAATCTACCCCCGAAGGAGCAAGAGATTTTGTCGTTCCCAGCAGAATGAACGAAGGAGAGTTTTACGCCCTTCCTCAATCACCGCAAACTTTCAAACAATTACTTATGGTAAGTGGTTACGACCGCTATTACCAAATCGTAAAATGCTTTAGAGATGAAGATTTAAGAGCCGACAGACAACCGGAGTTTACTCAAATAGACTGCGAAATGGCTTTTGTGGAGCAAGAAGATATTCTACAAACATTTGAGGGATTAGTAAAGTATCTGTTTAAAACGGTAAAAGACATTGAATTTGAACACGATTTTCCTCGGATGACTTACGCCGAAGCTATGAAACGCTACGGTTCGGATAAACCCGACATCCGTTTCGGAATGGAGTTTAACGAAATGAACGAACTGGTTCAAGGCAAAGGTTTTCAAGTATTCGACTCGGCAGAACTCATCATCGGCATAACAGCAAAAGGTTGTGCAGGATATTCCAGAAAACAATTGGATAAACTCACCAAATGGGTACAACGTCCGCAAATCGGTGCTAAAGGACTGATTTACGTTAAATGCAACGAAGACGGAACCTACAAATCTTCGGTTGATAAATTTTACAACCAAGAAGAATTGGCAAAATGGGCAGAACTGTGCCAAGCCAAAAAAGGAGATTTGATTTTAGTATTGAGTGGCGAAACCGACAAGGTTAGAACTCAAATGAACGAACTCAGGTTACATATGGCCGACGAATTAGGATTGCGAAACCCTAATGAATTTAAACCTCTTTGGGTATTGGATTTTCCTCTATTGGAATGGGACGAAGAAACCGAACGTTACCACGCGATGCACCACCCGTTTACCTCACCAAAACCCGAGGATATGGACTTAATCGACACCGAACCGGGCAAAGTCAGAGCCAACGCTTACGACATGGCAATCAACGGAGTAGAAGTTGGCGGTGGCTCAATCCGTATCCACGACAAATCGGTACAATCACGTATGTTCAACCTGCTGGGATTCACCAAAGAAGAAGCCGAAGCACAATTCGGATTCCTAATGAACGCCTTTGAATACGGAGCACCACCACACGGCGGAATTGCCTTCGGATTTGACCGTTTATGCTCAATCTTCGGCGGTTCGGATTCCATCAGAGACTACATTGCCTTCCCTAAAAACAACAGCGGACGCGACGTAATGATAGATGCACCTTCTCCCATAGCCGAAGAACAATTAAAAGAACTAAACCTGAAACTTAGAGAAGTAGAAGTAAAAGAATAATTTGGGCGTTCCCCAAAAAACGAAAAAAAGAGCATTTCCTCACGGAGAACGCTCTTTTGTCGTTTTTGGGTCGGGCTATCCGCTATATCTTTTGGTTTGCATAAAGCAAACAAACCAAAAGGATGCCGCTCCTATCCCTAACGCGTATAAAAAGAGCGGTAAGAAAATGAGTTTTAGTTTCTTTAGACGATGAAAAAAATCTTTGCATAGCACCCGCTATGCAAAGATTTTTTGAAGAAGTATAAAGGAAATAAAAACATTTTATGGTGCTCATCTTACACAGGTTAGGGATGCCAATCCCTAACGCGTAAGACAGGTGAGTGCAAAGAAAACGGAATTAATAAGTGAAAAACAAAAGTGAAAACAAAATGAGTTTTCTTTAAAAAAAAACAAAACTCATTCCACTTCAAAAACAAAATTTTTCAAAACACAACAAAATATTCTTCTTATCTTGTAGCATCTTTTGGAAAGATTTTTGAGTTATCAATAATAATAACAACAATAAAAACATCATGTACAAATACAGTTTACTATTCATCGCATTCATTCTTGCAGAAACAACAACCCTGGCACAAAAGAAAAAAATCACCAACGAAGACATTTGGAACAGTAGAGTGTTCAGCGCCAAAAACGTATATGGAATTTCATCCATGCAAGACGGGAAACATTTCACCACATTGGAATACACTAAAAACGGTTCTTCCATAATGAAAGCATCATACGAAAACCCCAAACAAAAGGAAATGATTGTTTCATCAGAGGTATTTAAAAGCATCGGAAAACCAGAACTAACTATTGACGATTACCAATTTAACCCCACAGAAACAAAAATACTGTTAGCAACCGAACAAGAATACATCTACCGTCATTCCAATAAATCCAACTATTATATCTACGATATAAAAACCAAAAAACTAACCCAACTCGTCGAAGATTTCACAAA
>JALWSJ010000099.1 GCA_026993705.1 Flavobacteriales bacterium | reverse complement strand
GTTTTAGGGGTGTTGAAATCGTCGTTCATGTTGGTATAACAATCTTGTATTAATTGATTAATTCGCTTGTTTTCAGATTCAGAAACCGTACCTTTTTTATATTGTAGCTGATTGATTATTTTTTTAGCATTCATCAGTTTGTGAAATCCCTTTTCTGCTGCGTTGAGTGCTTCGGCAGAGAAGTCTAAAATACTTCTGTAATGAGCTTGCAACATAAAAAAACGAACAACCATTGGTGAGTAGGCTTTGCCTAAAATGTTGTTTTCGCCACTAAATAATTCATGTGGAAGCAATGTGTTTCCTGTGGATTTACTCATTTTTTTGCCATTTAAGGTTAGCATATTGGCGTGCATCCAATAGTTTACGGGTTCTACTCCGTTACAAGCTTTTCCTTGAGCAATTTCGCATTCATGATGGGGGAATTTTAAATCCATTCCTCCTCCGTGAATATCAAATTGTTCGCCTAGGTACTTGGTTCCCATTGCAGAACATTCGAGATGCCATCCGGGAAATCCTTCCCCCCACGGAGACGGCCAGCGCATAATATGTGCGGGAGATGCTTTTTTCCATAGTGCAAAATCTTGAGGGTTTTTCTTTTCCGGTTGTCCGTCTAGGGCTCTTGAACCGGCGATTAAATCATCTATATTTCTGCCGGAAAGTTCTCCGTAATTGAATCCTTTTTCGTTGTATTTTTTTACATCAAAATAGACTGAATCGTTTGCTTCATAAGCAAAACCATTATTGATGATTTGTTTGACCATTTCGATTTGTTCGATGATGTGTCCGGTTGCTGTAGGTTCTATATTTGGCGGAAGAGCATTGAATAGGCGTAAAACATGGTGGAAATCCAATGTGTATTTTTGTACAATTTCCATGGGTTCAAGTTTCTCTAATCTTGCTTTTTTGGAAATTTTGTCTTCTCCCTCTTCGGCGTCGTCCACCAGGTGTCCCGCATCAGTAATATTGCGGACATACCGAACATTGTATCCTATAAATTTAAGGTATCGAACAACGTTGTCGAACGATAAAAAGGTACGGCAATTCCCCAAATGAACATTGCTGTAAACCGTGGGTCCACAAACATACATTCCTACGTTCGGAGTTTGAATGGGTTTAAATTCTTCTTTTTTACCGCTTAATGAATTATAAATCATTAAGGTGTTGTTTGTATAATCACTCATCTATTCCAAAGGTATTCTTTCGGTTAATATGATTTAAAAATTCTTGTTTTACTTCATGTGTTTTAAAAGCTCCACCATATTCGGCTGTTATGGTACTGCATTTGGAATCTTTCACGCCTCTCATGTTTACACAAAGGTGTTTAGCCTCAATCACACAACAGACATCCTTAGTACCTAAAGCTTCTTGCATTTTGGCGACAATTTGTTTCGTTAACCGTTCTTGAACTTGAGGACGTTTTGCAAAGTATTGGACATATCTGTTAATTTTAGATAAACCGACAACGTTTTTATTGGGGATGTAAGCAACATGTACTTTTCCTATAATCGGTACAAAATGATGTTCACAATATGAATAAAGTTCTATATCTTTTTCAACCAACATTTCATTGTAAGAATAGGTGTTGTCGAAGAGAGACGTTGATGGTTCGTTTTTAGGATTTAGTCCACTAAAAACTTCTTCGATGTACATTTTTGCTACACGCAAAGGAGTTCCAGCTAAACTGTCGTCTGTTAAATCTAATCCCAAGGTTCGCATTATTTCTTTAAAATGATGTGCTATTTTTTCTATCTTTTCGTTGTCGGAAAGCAGAAAAGCATCTTGCGTCATTGGTGTATCTAAACTTGTACTAAAATGATTATCTCCTAAATCGTTTATGGTGTCTTTATTTGCCATTAAATTATTCGTGTATAAGAATGAATTTGTAAAGATAAGGATTTGGATTTTATTATTCTGCTTTTAACAGCTTATTTAATGATACTTGAGGAGTGTTGATTGTAGAAAGCCAATATTAAATTAATATTTTTTGAGCATTATTTTTTAAAATATACTATATTTATATCCAAAATTAATTTGACTTTTATAGTATGCAAAAATTTCTTCTTTTATCACTTTTTTTTATAGTCTCTTTTTTACGTGGTACGGCTCAATTAATGGATGATTTTTCAGATGGTGATTTTACGAATAATCCTACGTGGACGGGAGATGTTTCAAAATATGAGGTTAACGTAGGATTTAGGTTGCATTCGAATGGACCAGCACAGAGTGATACAGCTTATTTAAGTGCAAATGTTGGTAATTTAGATTTTTCCTCGACTTTAACGTGGGAGTTTTATGTGCAGATGGATTTAAGTCCTTCCAATAGTAATAATACGCGAGTGTATTTGGTGTCTGATAATGCGAATTTAAAAGGAGCTTTGAATGGTTATTACATAAGAATTGGAGAGAATGGGAGTTCGGATGCTTTAAAGTTTTACAAACAAACAGGGACAAGCAGTAGTTTGTTGCTTACTGGCACCGGGAATACTTTTGGGACAAGTCCTACGGTTAGTGTTAAAGTTGTGCGAACTTCCACCGGGGATTGGAGTTTTTCTACGGATGCATCAGGAGGAACGAATTATGTAGCTGAAGGAAGTGTAAATGATGTTTCGATTACTTCATCGCAGTTTTTTGGAATGTGGTCGAAATATACAGCATCGAACTCTGCTAAGTTTTTTTATGATAATATATCAATTACGGGAAATGTTTTGGTGGATAATACTCCTCCGCAGGTTTCTTCTGTTGTGGTTGTTTCTAGTACACAATTAGATGTTGAGTTTAATGAACCAGTCGAGAATACCTCGGCTCAAAATGTTTTGAATTATATGGTTGATAATGGAGTAGGAAATCCTGTTTCTGCAACAATCGATGGAGGAAATCCTGTGTTAGTTCATCTTACTTTTTCGACTGCTTTTACGGATGGAACGAATTATGTTTTAACAACGCAAAACGTTAGTGATTTGGCGAATAATGTTATGGGGAGCGATACGCATAGTTTTTTATATTTTATTTCTGTTACAGCTTCATATAAAGATTTGGTGATAAACGAAATTTTTGCAGATCCAAGCCCGCAGTTAGGGCTTCCTTCGGGTGAGTATATTGAGATTTATAATAATTCAACTCATATTTTTAACCTTAGCGGTTGGACGATTGGTGATGCGGGTTCGGATGAAGTGCTTGGCAATTATACGTTGTTACCTCAGGAGTATGTGATTATTGCCGATGATAATTTCTCTGTTGATTTTTCTTTATATAACAACGTGCTATTAGTAGCGAATCTTCCTTCATACAATAATTCTTCGGATGATGTCGTCTTGAAAGACGCAGGGGGAGTTGTTATTGATTGGGTTACCTACTCATCTGATTGGTATGGGAGTTCAGTTAAGGCAAATGGAGGATACAGTTTAGAGTTGATTAATCCGACAATACCATGTTCTGGGTCTGAAAATTGGACGGGGAGTAATGACCCTAACGGAGGAACACCTGGACAGCAAAACTCTGTTTATGACCCAACCCCCGATGTAACAACACCGCAAATAATTTCTGCTTCAACAGATAACAACGCTACCATTAATATTTGCTTTTCCGAAACAATTGATACGGCAGGAGTGAATATTAATAATTTCTCTATAGATAATGGGGTAGGAATATCATCAATTGTTTTTGATCAGTTTTTGTCATGTGTACAAATTATAACTTTACAAGGGTTGGACACGGGAACAGTTTATACCATTACGGTAAATGGTTTTGGAGATTGCTCCGGGAATTTGATTAGTAATGCTCAGGCTCAGGTAATTTTACCGCATACGGGGGCAAAGGGAGATTTGATTATCAATGAAATTCTTTATAATCCTTTTCCGGACGGGAGTGATTTTGTTGAGATTTATAATAATTCAAGTAAGAATATAGATTTATTTAATTGGCAATTAGCTAATGTTGCTCATGATACGATTGCTAATGCTAAGGCTGTTATAACTCATTTCTTGTTGACTCCCGGCGAATATATTGTATTGACTACGGATTCTCTTAATATAAAAGAGACTTATCCGCTCTCTACTGATGGAAGGTTTGTTGAAATGACGAGTTTTCCTTCGTATGCGGATAATGAAGGGACGGTTATTTTGTTGTTGCCGAATAATCAAGTATCCGATAGTGTTTATTATAGTGATAGTTATCAATTTGCTTTGTTAAAGAAAACGGAAGGAGTTTCTTTGGAACGAATAAGTTTTGATCGAGGTTCAAATGCCCCAACGAATTGGCATAGTGCGAGTGAAGAAAGTGGTTGGGCGACTCCAACGGTTCAAAATTCTCAGTTTATGAGTGAAGAAAATTCCAGTTCGTTATTTAATGTTGAGCCTGAGCAATTTTCTCCTGACAATGATGGGTATAATGATGTGATTACCTTTTCTTATGTAATGGGTGAACCCGGCTATGTTGGGAATATTACTATTTTTGATATGCAGGGAAGAATCATAAGAGATGTGATGAAAAATGAGCTTTTGGGAATAGAAGGTTCTGTGTCTTGGGATGGATTGAATAACTTAAATGAGAAAGCGAGAATAGGAGCTTATGTTGTTTATTTTGAATATTTTGATTTGAACGGAAATGTTAAAGCGATAAAAAAGCCTTGTGTTGTGGCAGGTAAGTTTTAAATCCTCTTACTTGTAAATGAAGGTTAACCAAATCTTCGTAAGTAAAGTCTTAATCACAAAGGAAGACTCTGCTTTTGAAGGGAGTTATTTGTCTAAATAAGTTAAGTTTCAGCGAGAGATTTCAGCAGATTTGTTTTTGTTTTTTTGTCATTTTTATAAGGTTTTTTGGGGATGCAAATGCGAACAATGAGGCCTGGGGCTTGTTGAAATAGGAATGGTTGCATAAAAGGATAAAGATGGTGGATTGAAAATTCCGCTTATTCTTGAAATAAAACCGGACGGTTGTAGAGAAACAAAAAAAAAGGCAGAACTTGAAAGTTCTGCCTTTTTTTGTTTCTGATATTTTAATTCTATTTCTTGTTCCAGACAACACCTGTTTTGTTATCGAAGTTTACGTAGTACAATCCTTTTTTTAGATTATCTACGTTAGGGTTTTTTCCGAATCCTTTTTTAACTAAGTTTCCGTAAGTATCCCACACCTCAAACATAGTTTCACCTGTGAAATCTAATGTTTTGCTTTTTGATGCAACTAAATCAATTGGTTTAGTTTTGCTTTCGTAAGTTGCTTTTGGCGACATTCTTTTCTTACCTGTGTAATCTATTTGAACTACTCTGAATTTGTTTTCTCCAGAAGTAGGAGTAATTTTAAATTCGTATTTATTTTCACCGGCAGTTCCTTTACCTTCTACTTCTCCTACTTTCACGTATTTATTCCATCGATACTGTTCTACGTTGTAAGTCAATTTTCCTTGTTCTCCTGTTGTTGTCCAACGTAGAACTTGATCATCGCCTACTTTTATGCTTTTTGTTTCGAACGTACTTTTAGGTCTAAGTACTTCAGGGTTTAAAACTTTAGGTTGACAATCTGTTTTATGAAAAATCTTTACAATGACAGGATCTCCTACTTTTAGACCTTGTGTAGTGAAGTCAATAATGAACGCACTTGACTCAACTTGGTCTGTTGTAACGTTGTCGTTGATGGTTACTTTGTAGGCACAAAAACCAACTCCGGAACTTCCGTAAGGGTTTTGAACATATAAGTCAACACCTTGATAATGACCTTCTAAAACGATTACCCCTTTGTCCTGTGCTACAGAAACAAGAGTTAAAAACAGTAGTCCTATAAATAAAAATCTATTCATTTGTTTGGTTAATTTGTTCTATTCAGAATAAAACGGATTCTTTTGAATGGACAATAATAGGATGATTTTTACTAAAATCAAAATTTACAGCCTGTTTTTTTGTTAATGATGATATTTTAGGCAGAATTAGCTTTGTTAAATTTCATCGTCTAAGAAAACTAAACTCCGTTTTCTTTGCACTTATCTCAACTGCGTCAGACTGTCTAAAAAACCTAAGAAACTTGAAAACAAGAATTATAACAAATTGATAATTAGATATACATTTTACTGTAAATTAGGTTTTTAGACAGTCTGGCGTTAGGGATAGGAACGGCATCCTTTTGCCCTCCCTCCTTTTGGAGGGCAAAAGATATAGTGGATAGCCCGACCTTTCAAGAGTATAAAACATAGCGTGCAACGGTATGTTTTTTATTCTTGAAAGGGAACGCCCAAATAACCTGTATGATTGAGAAAAATTATTTTACATTAAGTTTTACCTTAAATCCGTAAGTCAAGTTCTATTTCAAAGCCAAACCCCACATCATTATTGGCAATGCTCGTTTTTCGGTACTCACCGTAGCTATGGCTACGCTTGCGTGTCTTATAACTGTACTAGACCAATTCTAATGGGGTTTTGACTATTTATAACGAAATCACTTGCGGATTTAAGGTATTATCAACTTGCTGTTTTGTATGATTTGAGTATATTTGTTTGGTATGAATGGGTATAAGTTTTTGAATTATTGGTTCTTCTCTGTATTGAGTCGCTTGTTTTTGCTTCTTTTTTTTGTGATTGGGGCGAGTTATGTTTTATTTGCTCAAAATGAGGAGAGGGTATTGGAATTGGAGTTGGCTGTAGAGACAGAAACGGCTCAGGATAAATTAGCAGAACATTATTTGGAATTGTCGAAGTTGTATCAGGATGCGGATGTAAAGAAGGCTTTGGAGTATGTTGAAAAATCGATACAAATCAGCGAAAATATTCATTATGTAACTGAAAAAATTAAGGGGTTGCATCAACTGGGAAATTTATATAGAAAGGAAAAGGAGTTTGATAAAGCTATTGAGGTTTTGACTACCTCTTTGGAACTTTCTAAAAGGCATCTGAATCAAAAAAGTATTGCATTGTCTTATATTTATTTAGCTGATGTTTACAGGGAATTGAGAGAGAGAGAGAAGGCAAAGGATTATTATTTTAAAGCACTTAAAATTGCTGAAAAAATCAAGAATGAATGGATTAAGGCTAAAGTGAATACGGGGTTGGGTGAATTGAGTCGTTCTTTTGGTCAGAATAATCTTGCTCTTCAGTACTATTTGGAAGCCTTGAATAATATTTTGCAAACGGACAATGTTTATTTGCAAGGTGTTGCATATAAGAATGTCGCTGAAATGTATAGAGAAAACAGGTATATTGAAAAGAGTATCGAACATTTTAAACAAGCTTTGGATAAATTTGAACGTATAGATAATAAAAGAGAGTTAGCTGAGGTTAACTTTTCTTTGGGGGAACTTTATCAGCGGGAAAAACAATTTGATAAAGCTATTCTTTATATGAAAAACAGTTTAGGATTTGCCGAACTTGCCGGTCATCAAGACTATATTAAAAAAGGGTATAAAAATTTAGCGGAAGTTTATGAGCAGAATAATGATTTTAAGAATGCATATGATTATCTGAAATATTACAGTGCTATAAAGGATACAAAATTTATTTCCGAATTGGAGGCTCAGATAGAGTTAGAGAAGAAGAATAGGGAGATAGCCTTAATTAATCAAGAGAATCAATTTAGGGTAGAGAAGGAGAGGAGTAGAACCTATAT
>JALWSJ010000098.1:1826-7600 GCA_026993705.1 Flavobacteriales bacterium | reverse complement strand
TGAGCGAGAAGAAAACGGAGTTTATTTTTCTTAGACGATGAATAAAAATCTTCCATAGCCGAGCTATGGAAGATTTTCATGAAGAAGAATAAGAAAAATAAAAATGCTTTATAAGGGATTTTTCAATATTTAAATGGTATAATTTGTTTCCTCAAGTAAAATTCAATTTCAAAGTAAAAATATTCATCATGATTGACAATGTTTTTTTTGTGATACACATCTTAGCTGATGCTTTGTTATACGTGTATAAAAACTGTGCGAGAAATCTTACGTATTTAAAGTAAGTATTAGTTTTCTAGCGGGAATTATTGGTCAAAGATTAGTTGAAATAAAATTATTTTACTAAATTTACATTTACTATGAAAAGAATTTTACCCTTAGTTTTGTTTGTTTTATGTATTGTTGGCAGTTATTCAGCCCAAGATTATAGTTGGATGTGGGCAAAAATAGCCAATGAGTCAAGTGGTTCAAATATACAACAGGTAAATGATGTTGCGGTTGATAGTGCACGTGGTTACGTATATGTTGTTGGTGGATTTGAAGGAACTATTTCTGGTGATTTTGGTTCTATGACTTCTCATGGAGGTTTGGATGGTTTTTTAGCAAAATTTGATTTGAGTGGTAGTATTCAGTGGGTAAAATCAGTAGGAGAGGTTGGAACAGATGAACTCTTAGCTGTTGATGTTGAACAAAATTCGGGGGATGTATTTGTTGGGGGATATGGTGAACACGATGTTGATTTTAATGGGGATAATAATGGAGATGCGTTTAGTTATAGTTCTTCTATTCATCTAAACCAAAATGCAATATTAGCAAAATATCATGCAAACGGTGTATTTGCATGGGCTCATGTTGATGGAGGGCACGGAGATGATAGGGTAACGGATTTAGTTATTGTAGGTGGAACCGGAAAGATAGTATATTGTGGGACTTTTTTTTATGCAATGGAGTTGGGGAGTATGTTTATTGATTTTGGAACGAATCAAAGTCAAAATCAGATTTTTGTTGCTTGTAGAAATATCAATTCTACTCTTATTAGTTGGAGAAGTCGTTCTGAAGGTGATGTTCAGCAGTTGGCAGGTAAATTAAGTCAAGGATTAATATCGGGTTCGAGTTATGTATTTTTGTTGGGGAATTTTAATGTTAAGATTAGGTTTTATATAGAGAAAGGGTTTAATTCAAACACCACTTCATGGCTGACAACTGGTCAAGGTACAGATTTGTTTTATGCGGGAATTAAAGTAAATAATGGGAGGTTTAATTCTTCCGGTTTTTTGAAAAGCATTAGTAGTCCTTCGGTAGAAGATATAGGTGATATTATGTTTTATAATGATAGACTTTATATTTCAGGTTCAGTGTCTGATAATGTTTCTTTTGATGGTATGTCGCCTGTCACTGGTGTTGGAGGACAAAATTTGTTTATTTCTAAACACGATATAACTGGAGTTCCTCTGAGTAATACTTTATCCTCAACATTAAATACGGGTGCTCCAAGTTTGTCTATATTCTCTTCGCTTACACATAATCGTTCGGGGGCTATACTTGCCGGTGGTTGGACGTTTAATCCATTTACTTTTGATGGTTCTGATAATTTTAACTATCAAAATGGGATAGATGCCTTTGTAGCAGTATATGATTCGGCTAATTTAACTTATCAAAGTAATTCAGCTATCTATGGAGGAGGATCTTCTAGTCGTGAAATGGTAAAAGGCTTAAGTTTTTATGGAGATTCAATCTATGCAGGCGGAGGATTTGCTGTTTCAACCGCAAATTTTGATATGGATATAGTCGTAAATACAAGTAGTAGTAGCGATGAAGATGGTTTTTTAAGTTTGTTGAACCCTTGTAATGCTTCTGTAACTTATCCTTCGAGTATTTGTAAAGAGCAAACTTCTGTCGTTCCGGTTATAAATGGAACTACGGGTGGAACATTTTCTGAATTTAGTACAAATGGGTTGAATATAAATAGTAACTCCGGAGTTATAAATCCTTGGGCTAGTCCATCGGGTAGCCATACTGTGGTATATGCTTTATCTTCAGTTTGTGCTGATACGATTACTTTTACTATAAGTCCGGCTACTCCGCCACAATATACGAATTGCCCAAGTGATACGATTTTGTATGTTGGAAGTAACAACTGTTCGGTTATTTATAATTATCCCAATCCAAATTCAAATTTCACTACAAATGGTTGTGGAGGAGGAAATAGTTCTCAAATTTCAGGAGGAGCACCGGGGACGGCTTTTGGTGTAGGGAAAGATACGGTTATGTATGTATTGAGTGATGGTTTTAATGATAATGATACTTGTAAATTTGTCGTAACAATTTTAGATACAATTTCGCCCAATATTACTTGTCCTTCTACAATTACAGTACCAACATCGGCAAGTGCTACCTCGTGCAGTGAGTATGTTAATTTACCTAGTGTAAGTGCATCGGACAATTGTAGTATAACGCCAATTGTACCTCCTTCCAATATACCACAGGATAGTATATTTCCGGTTGGTACTACTACTTTGGAATACTCGGTTTCTGATCTTTCTAATAATTTATCAACTTGTCAATACGATGTTATTGTTGTGGATGCTACGCCACCTTCATTTTTGTCTTGTTCTTCCGATACAACTGATGAATATGTAGATGCGTTTTCTTGTTATGTTCTAGTTCAGTCTCCTCAAATGGATGTTTTTGATAATTGTGGATATACGTTATTTTTGGATAGCGGAACCCTTGAAGGAACTTCGGATACTACAGGATTACATGTAAGAACCTATGTAGCAATAGACGATGCCGGAAATTCAGATACATGTAGATTTTATTATCGTGTTAATGACACAATTTCACCGACAATAAATTGCCCGCTTAATAAAACCGTTGAAGTTGATGTTACTACTTGTAGCAAAATGGTAGAATTTGATACGGTGCAAGTGAATGATAATTGTTCTGTTTTTAATGTTACGGAAACAAGTAATACAGGATTGTATTCCGGTGCTCAGTTTCCTTTAGGAACTACTACTTTGACTTATACCGTTACTGATGTTTCCGGAAATACAAATCAATGTAGTTTTACGATTGATGTGGTGAATAGTACGAATGTACAAATTGGTAATGATATTCCTAAAGGAGTTTGCTTTGATTCGGACTCTATTTTATTAGCAAACTTTGAGTCGCCTAGTGGAGGAACATGGAGTGGTTCGGGAATTATTAATGGAGTTTTTTACCCCGATTCGGTAACACCATCGCCGGCTAATGAAGTTGTTTATTCGGTAGGGATAGGAGCTTGTTTAAAATCTGATACGGTATATATTGGCGTTTATAATTTTACGGCGAATGCAGGTGTAGATGATACAATTTGTGGATTATCGTATGGTTTAAATGCAGGTGTTGCACCTAACGGTGTTAACAGTAATTGGGTGTCGCAATATAATGAAACGTATGCACCGAGTAATGGGCTAAATACAGCTATTGTTAATGTACCGAATAACGGTGAGTATAATTTTGTATGGAAGCTGAGTAAAGACCAATGTCTAAAAACAGATACTGTTGAAATTGTGTTTTATGAACAGCCAACGGCTTATGCAGGCGAAAATATAACAGTAGAAGAAAATGAAGTTCAATTAGATGCTTCCTTACCTTATGGAACAGGATATTGGACAATAATCGATTCAGATGGACAAATTGATGATAGTACGGCTTATAATACGTGGGTGTATGGATTGAATTTAGGATTGAATATTTTTCAATGGACAATAAGTAATGGAATATGTCCTCCGGATAGTGCAGAGGTTCAAATTTTTTATAATTTCTTACAAGTACCTAACGCCTTCTCTCCAAATGGAGATGGTGTGAATGATGTATTTGAAATTGTAGGTTTTGATTTACATTCCGATGCTGAATTGACTATCTTAGATAGGTGGGGAGAAGTTTTGTTTTTTACAGATTCTTCCGGTCAATACTGGGATGGAAAACATAAGGGGAAAGATGTGGTTGAGGATACTTATTTTTATATTTTGAAAATTAATAATAAGGAATATACCGGTTATATTGAACTAAGAAGATAAGGAGATGAAAAAGTTTGGACTAGGCATATTATTTATAGTATTATTTGAGTTGACGGTTTCATCTCAATACATTCCTCTGATGAATGGATATTTTAAATCTAATCAGTTTTATAATCCTGCGGGTGCGGGTATGAAAAATCATATGGTTGCTTATACTGGATTGCGTAAACAATGGGTGAGGGTAAAAGGAGCACCTTCAACTCAAATGATGGCTTTTGATAGTCCTTTGAGCAAGCAAAGATTTGGTATTGGCGGTGTATATTATCATGATAAAATAGGAGCGACATCAACCAATGGATTGCAGTTGAATTATTCGTATCGCATAAGGATAAGTCGTAAGACCAAATTGGCTTTTGGTGTGAATGCAGGTATGGAAAACAGGAAGTTTAATCGCTCTGAGTTAGAGTTAATAAATGATGTGGATAATGCTTTTTCAGGTCAGTTTCAAAATGTAAATAAGTTTAAATTGGGTGCAGGTACAATTTTATATAATAAGAAAATTACATTTGGTATTTCGGTTAATGATTTGATAAAAGAAAAAAGATTTGCTAATCTTATAACCTACTTTCAATACACAAAAAAAATAAATAGAGATTGGGAATTTGCCCCTTCTATTTTGTTAAAAGCAAACACTTTGCAAATAAAACAAGTTGAATTAGCAACTTATACGTCGTACAAAGAACAATTTTTAGTAAATTTGGGCTATCGAACAAATGGCAGTATTATTGCAGGTTTGGGTTTTAAACCAAAGAGCCAGTTTTTAGTAATGTATAGCTATGATTATGTAGCGGGAAAATTATCTAAATACACTTCCGGCTCTCATGAATTAATACTAAGGTATGACTTTGTACACCGTTATAGAACATCATCTAGACTTTTTTAGGAGACAGCTAAAGTTAATTTTGGCTGTTTGTATTTTGATGGGGACTTTTTTTAGTATTCATGCTCAAGAAATTAAAGTAAAACCGGTAAAAGTAAATGAATTTGAGGAAAGTTCTTTTGCTCCATTTGCTAAGAACGGTTGGTTGTATTTTGCTTCGAATAAACGAAGAAATACAGTATATTCGGTTCAAACGGAGGATGGATTTAACTTTTTTGATTTATACAAAGTCCAAATTAAAGAGGAGCATAAAGTGAAGGCACGTACTTTTGCTCTTTCCGATAGTATTAATGGTAAATTTGACGAAGTTTCTATTTTCTTTGAGAACGATTCTCTTTTGTATTTTACTTCTAATTCTCGAACTAAAGTATCTAAAAATAAAATAGGTCGATTTGGTATTTACTCTGCTCGTCTTATCAATGGAGAATGGAAAGAAGTGACTCCTTTTAGATTTAATGATACTCGTTTCAATGTTGGTTATCCAACAGTTAATTCATCTTCTGATATGTTGGTTTTCAGTTCTGATAATATAGCCGGTGAAGGAATGTCTGATTTGTATTATTGCAGAAAAAAGAATGGGCAATGGACGGCACCTCAAAATTTGGGAATAACTTTCAATACAGAAGCGGTTGAAACGTTTCCATTTTTTGTAGGAGATAATATATTATATTTTTCTTCGGACAGGAAAGGAGGGATTGGAAAGTTGGATATTTACAAATGTGTTTTTGATGAAGGGAAATGGTCTAAACCGGAGTTGTTACCTGAACCGATTAACTCCAACTATAATGATTTTAATTATTTTGAAAACGAAGACCATAAATCGGGGTATTTTG
>JALWSJ010000098.1:0-1816 GCA_026993705.1 Flavobacteriales bacterium | reverse complement strand
ATAGAATAAAGAAAACAGATGGAATTTTTTATTTTAAAAAGGATATTCCGGATGTGGAGCAGTTTTTTCAACAAGAGTTATATTTCTGTTACTTTTTAGAAGAAACCAAGTTACAACAAACAGATACTTTAGTGTTTGAGTGGAATTTAGGAGATGGAACCAAGCAAAGAGGCACGGAAGTTGATTATTGCTATTCGGATACAGGAACGTATCATGTAACCATGAATATTATTGATAAAAATACAGGATTGGTTTTTGATGAGGTTTCTTCTTATGATATTGTTATTGATGCGAAGAACAAACCGGTTATTGATTTTGAAGATATAAAAAAGGGAGTAGTTCGTATTTTTATGAATACGAAATGGACGAATGTAAATTATACCAATCATTATTGGATTGTGGATAGGATTTTAATTTTTGATGATAATTTTATTTATAAATTTAAGGATAAAGAAGAGGTGAAAGTGAAGTTAATTGCTTGGGATAAAAATACTCCAAATTCTGAAATTGGAATAGAAAGAATAGTTTATAAATGATTTTATGACTGGATGTTTATTCGACATTGTGTTAGGGATTCGTATCCCTACACAGTTAAACTAAGCACAATAAAATGTTTTTAGTATCTTTATACTTCTTCATGTTTTATTTCCATAGCTGGGGCTATGCAAAGAAAATATTCATCGTCTAAAGAATACTAGATTCCATTTTCTTTGCACTTATCTCAACTGCGTTAGGGATAGGAGTGGCATCCTTTTGGTTTGTTGCATATATGCAAACCAAAAGATATAATGGATAGCCCGCCCCCAATTTGCAAAAGAAATGTATCGCGTCAGCGATATACTTCTTTTGCAAATTGGGGGAATGCCCAAAGGAATTAATAAATTTAAAAACAAGATTGATGAAAACATATTTACTCATATTGGTTCTTCTAAGTCAAATTGTGGCTTTAGGACAACCTGTACCTGCAGAGGAAGAAAATATACCTTTTTTGGTAACGTTTGGAAATAGGGCAAAGCCTTCGTATGGGGATAATGATTTTAAGCAGGTGTTTTTCTTTAGTATTCCTAAGGATTATAAGAAGCCTTTTTATATACGGATATTTGATCCTAATATTGGTGGGAAATATGATGAATTAATCGGCAAGCCTGATACGAAAACGCGTTTTACGGTTTATGGTGGTAAGGAGTGTATTTCTAATCGAGCAAAAAGGGAGGAAAAATCGGGAAATATGTTAGCGACAAGGGTTTTTGATAGTAAGTCTTCTTACGATGATAAATGGTTTACTTTTGGTCCTTTTAATCCTTCGCAAGGGGAGTATATGGAAAAATATTATGGAAATGTGTTTAAAATTATAGCAGAGGGTATAGAAGGAAATGATGGTAATTTATATCGTTATTTTTTGAGTACTTCACCGACAAAGAATATTCCAATTGATGGGGGAAATGCTTTTACATTTTTCTATACTTTCCGATTGCATGCTGATCCGAATCAAGTTTCACATATCTATCCTTATGTAGATGATAAGGTTATATCGATTAAACAGACAAATTTTGATTGGGATGATGATGGTTCAATAAAGTTATATTCTGTTGCAACTTTGGCAAAAGATATGGCTGTTTCTGCTGATAATAAGAGTGTTACCAGTGAGTATTTTATTAAGAAAGAAGAAAAGGGTACATCTTTGGATATACAATTTCAAAAAAGAAAGACGAATCCCCTTGATAATAACAATGCAGTTTTTTATATTCGAAACAATTATGGGGAGTCGATGCCTTTTTATACTGTTCCTATTGGAGGAGTCCCTAAATTTAAAGGA
>JALWSJ010000097.1 GCA_026993705.1 Flavobacteriales bacterium | reverse complement strand
AGCCCAGAGCGACCGATAGGGAGCGGCGGGTTTGCCAGTCCGAGTTGGCGCAATTTTTATGTGTTTATACGCCAGTAATTACTTTTTAACTCATGATACCCACGCAGTTTTTTAAATTCTTGGAAATCATTGCTCCCAACTGAAGGAAACTCTGCTTTTATTTCATTGGATAAAGTGGATATAATTCTCTCGCCCAGAATATTTGAAAACCGTCCTTTTAGTGCTTTTTCATACCATGATACAAGCTCATTGATTGTAATTACTGCTTGGATTCGAGAACGCCAACCAATTTGAGTCAATAAGGTATTTATTACTGTTTCTTCTGAATCTTTGCATACGATAATAATTCTATCTGAAGTAATTGAAGTGACTACATCCTCAGCTAATTCTTCATCAAGCGATAAATGCTTTATTTGAACGACTGACCCAAAATTAGCGTACATATCTAACCCCCTGTCAGCAGCATTAGTGACACCAACGCGATTAAAGTGCGCATCTAATGTTTTTCTATCATCGGCAGAACTAAGGTTTAATACTTTACCTGCAAAATCCTCAAATTCTTCAATCAAATTAAATCGCTTCTTTTCATAGTAGATATCAATTTTTACTTCTATTGCTGTTGTCAACACTTCGAATAATGAATATACAACAATTTCAAAAATTTTATCTAAGCTACGTTTTAGACCTGGTTGCTCCCAAAACTGCTCAAGGAAGCTCTTGACTTCAAAATCCTCTTTTGTGCTGTTCAAACAATAATTCAAAGCTTTTTCAAGCTGAAGGTGTCTATCTTCAAATGCTTTATATATGTATGCCTCAACAATTCCATTTTCTTTTTTATTCTCATTACCTAATTCTTTTAGCAAAAAAGGCGGCATTGCATTTTCTTCAAACAAATTGTCTTGGAATTTTGCACTTGATGTGCATATTCTGCCCAAAAACTGCATGCATATTATATCTCTCCATTTTTTTGATGCATTTCTATAGGTTTCGAGATCACCTAAATCATCAACTTCATTGCTTGTTCTATTTTTGTATAAAATTTCAGCGATTTGTATAGGTTTATATAAATGTACTCGTGATTTCTTGATAATAGAATCTAATGCTTTTTTTGCTTTATCTAAATTGCTTGACATTCTAACTCCTCCCATATTTCAGTTTGTTTTGGTGGAGGAGAAGCTATCTCTTTACTATTGATACTTTTAATTATCTCTTTTGCGACCGCCTCAATGACAGGCACGCTTACACTATTACCAGCTTGTTTTCTTATTTGTGTGTATGGAACTACAATTTTGAAGCTATCAGGAAAACCTTGGAGTCTAAGTAGCTCTCTTGGAGTTAGTCGCCTAATACCATTAACAAGCAAATAGTTATATGATGCGCCTGCTCTAAGCGCACAAGAATATTCTAATGCTGAGATGTTTCCGCTCTTATTTTCATGCCAAATCGAAGGAATAGGATAATTAGGCTTAACTTTTTCAAATCGTTTTTTTCTTATTTTCTCTGAAACAAAATATTTTTCATCAATATTAGAGTCATCTTCCAATATATCTAATAAATTAGGCTTAACTCCTGTAGGATTGGGGAAAGAAAAGTTTAAATTTTCTTTAAACCCTACAATAATTGTGCGCTCTCTTTTTTGAGGCACACCAAAATCGAGAGAATTTAAAACTGCATGATGAACATAATAACCTAACTCTTCCAAGTGCCTGACTATTGTTTTAAATGTTCTTCCCTTATCATGGGATTTTAAATTTTTAACATTTTCAAGCATAAAAGCATAAGGATTCTTGATTCTCAAAATTTCTTCAATATTGAAAAATAATGTTCCTCTAGTATCGGAAAATCCTTTTTGA